>JANWJP010000124.1 GCA_025451895.1 Robertmurraya sp. | reverse complement strand
TCGTTGCAGTCAGAGCCAGTCTTAATGCAACATAGACCTGCTCGGCGGTAGCCTGGCTCAATTCATTCGCTTCAAAACGGAGTCCATCCTTTCTTTCCAATAAAAACCCGCTGCTGTCTTTTTTAGGCATGATTCGGATATAATTTCCTTCTGTTAAAAAAGAAAGAAATTCTTCCGCCTTTCTCAACATATTGGGAAAATGCTCATTTTGAAAACGCTCAATAGTTTTGCGGAGAAGATTCTTGGCAACGGCATACTTTGCCCACTCTTTTGCCTCATCCTCCAGTTCCGAAATCAATTGCCTGTATTTGTGAAGCAATTGCCCATATTCTCTGCCTTCTTCCAAAAGAGCGATTTGATGTTTGATGTCGGAAAGCTCTGCATTAAGCATATGCATCTGTTCTCTGCAATCTGAAATTTTCCTTTGAATGGTCTCAAGCTCCGGATCAACTTCATCCAGCTTTGAAAATTCGCCAATTTCCTCAAGGCTTAATGGGGACAGATGAAGCTTGTTTTTTAGATCGTCCAGCTTTCTTCGCAATTTCCCCCTTTCTTCTTCCTGTTTCCCCGCATATCGGAAAACTTCTTCATTATCACAATTGGCAAGCCGGAAGAGATTTTCCCTTTCTTCAATTAATTGCTTTGCTTTGACCTTAAATTTTTCGAGATTCTCCTCCGTCTCCCGGAGCAATTCCTCTTCTTTTCCGAAACGGATTTGTTTCTCCAATTCTTCATTTAAGGTCTTTCTAAGTCTCGTAATCGCCTCTCTGACGGATAGAGGAGAGTCGGGATAAAAAAACATTTTAAGAGATATGAGCTCATTGTGAAGCGCCATAAAAGCCTTTGATTTCTCTTCTGCCATTTCTGAGATCCGATCCCGTTCCTTAACACGCTCCTTTAACTGTGATAGAAGCTGAAAAGCATCAGCAATATGTTTGAAAGCTATGTTTTCAGGAAGATGCAGCTCGTTGGCAAGATTTTTGAGAATCTCCCGATGCTCGAGCATTTCTTTTTCCCAAATCTCGTATCCTTTAATAACCTTTTCATATTGCTCTTCCTGCTGTTTCAAATGAATTTTGGCAATCTCAAGTTCACTGCGAACCTCATCATCCTTCTTCAGTTCATCTTCCAGAAGAGAAATATCCTCCATTGAAACATGATTGAATCCGGCAGTTAGTTCTTTTTCTTTTTTTGATAATCTTTCGATTTCTGCCTTTAAATCCGGAACATGTTGATTATTTTTCGCCAGAAATGAGGTGAAGAGGAAAAACAGCAGCCCGAGAACTCCGCCAATCCCGATCACCCATTGGCTGTTCCAAAAACCCCATATCATCAATACCAGGAAGAATAAACTCAAGAACAAAGCTTGAATTCTTCTTTTTCCCGCAAGTTTCTGTTCAAACGATAAAGATTTCTCAAGAAAGCGTAGTCTTTCCCGCAGTTCTTCCGCTTCCCTTTTCATGGCATCACTGCTTTTTACAAGATGAAGGGCTTCTTCTTTTCTCTTCCGTTCCTCCGGTGGGAGGATGCTTTTTTCGAGGAGCATTACCCGCTCTTCAAATCTTTCCAGACTGTCCTTTTCCTCCTGAAAAGAGCGATCCAGTTCCTCCTTTCGCTCTTGAAGCCTGATTTGCTTTCGGGCCGCTTCCCCTGTCTGTTCTTTCATAAAAATACTTGTATTCATTTGTAACAGTTCCGGGTCCGTAACAGACAGATGCAGTTTTTCCCGTAAAAAGCCTATATCCTGTTCCGCTGCCTTCAGTTTTCCCTTCCATTCCTTGTCTTCCTGCTTTAATGCTTCATAATAATTAAGATTCTCGGAAGCTTGAATTATTTCCAATTCTTTTTCAAGAATAGCCCGGTTTGGTTCCAAATCGGCAAGATTCTTTTTCAACTTATCCCTTTTATCTGACAGGGAAGAAATCTCCGCCTTTACAGGTTGAAGCAATTCATTCAATCGTTCGAGGCGGGCGAGCCCGTCAATCGGAAAAGTGCTGTCGCCCATTTTTCTTAATTGCTCTTCTGTTCCCGTCATTTCCTCAATAACCGGACAAAGCTTTTTCCACTCTTCCAATCTGTGTATCTGCCTTTGCAGCAAAGATTTCTGTTCTTCCGCAGCTGCTAATCTTTTCTCTAGCTGCTCTTGTTTTAAAAGGAGAGCTCGGTACTGGTCATTCTGGGCAGCACCTCTCGTTAACCGTTCCTTCAACTCCTTCGCCTCACGGAGCTTCACATTGATAACCGGCTTTTTTCCGCTTGGTTTAAAACGGGAGTCCAATTCCTTTTGCAGATTTTTTTCCGTAAACATGAGCGCCTCCGAACCGACAGCCCCTGTTGAAAAAAGAAACTTGCCCAGATCATCGCTTTTTAAATGATGCACATTTTGTAACCCGTGCAAATTAAAAGAGAAAATCGATGTATATACATTTTTGTCTATTCGGGAAAGAAGCTCCTTTAACAGTTCCTCCCCTCCGGTTGTTCCATCTTCGAGAAGAACAGTTACATCTCCTGCTGCCTTTCCCTTTACCCGTTCAATAGAAACTCTTCCTTTTTCAGGGAATAATACAATTAATTTCCCTCCATATTTGCCACCTGTTTTAGGTTCATAACGCAATTCTGTTGTCTGTTTTTTCGGAAAGCCAAATAAAATACTGTGTATAAAAGCCATGATTGTTGATTTCCCGGCCTCATTTTTACCATAAAAAACAGAAAAATCACCGATATTACGAATGACTGTGTTTTCTAATTTTCCGTAGCCATATATATGTATTTCCTGTATTTTCATAACCCTGCACCTTCATTCCAGGAGAGGAGCTGTCCGATTAAATACTGCACTGCCTCTTCCTTCACTTCCTCTATTTCCTCTGCATGAAGAGAGCGCAAAAACCTCCGAACATTCGGATGTTCATACAGAAAGGCAAGACTTTCCTCTATGCCCGTATTTTCGTCAGCAATGGCAAATAATTCACTGTAAAAATCAGACTTTCCGGCCAAGTCTTCTTTATTCCATAAAGGCGGGTGAGCAAACTTAACTGAATACGGCCAGACAAAAGACGACTCTTCTTTTTCATCATCCTGAAGAATTTCCAGTAATTCTGCAGATGACAAGTCATTGAAACCGGGAGCGGCGTTGTTGAATGTTAACCGGGCAAGAATACCTTTACCTTCCCGCCTTTCCTTGTTTAATGCAGTCAAACACAGGCGAAGCAAGTCATCAAAAGATTGGGCGCCTGTTCCGTCTATGGTAATATCCCGCCAAATAACATCGCTTGTTTCAAAAAATTTTAACTCCGCACCCGATTCAGTCAGAGTGACCAGATAACAGCCTTTTTCATCCTCTTCCTTTCGGTTGCGGCCCTGAGTATTGCCGGGATAGACGACAGGAGGCTGTTTGCACAGGAGGGTTCTTTTATGAATATGGCCCAGTGCCCAATAATCAAAATCCTTATCCAGCAGTTCTTGCAAAGTAAAAGGAGCATAATTGCCATGCTCGAGGCTTCCTTCGAGATTGCCGTGAAGAATGCCGATATGAAAATCAGCTTCGCCTTTCTTTTTATAATCGGCGATTTTTCTTTCAAAAACATGCCTGACCGGATAGCTGAACCCGTACAAATGGACAGCCGTTCCTTCTTTTGTAAGTAATTCCTTCACTTCAACCTCTTTTCCAAAGATTTGAACATTTTCCGGCATCTCAATATGCGTCCAGTTCCCCCCTAAATGGTCATGATTTCCAAACACGATATAACAGGGGATTCCCGATTCGGCCAAACGTTCCATTTCTTTGCGGAGCCTTATTTGTGCCCGAATGCTGCGATCATCAAGATCAAACAAATCGCCGGCCAGTATAACAAAATCAACTTGAAAATGAAGAGCATGATCAATAAGCGTTTTCAAAGCCTGAAAGGTGCTTTCCTGTAACCGTTCAAAAATCTCTCCGGGTAAATGGGAAAGACCCGACATCGGGCTGTCTAAATGTAAATCCGCAGCATGGATAAATTTCACTCTTTTCATCCAGTTCAGGCGGAAAGATCCGGGCTTTTGAGTATTGCAAACCCGGAAGTTACCCGCCCTCTCTCCTTTCTGTTGATAAAATACTTGTTTATAATCAATTGTTTCTCAGTATTACAGAACCGGCAGAGACTCCAATTTTATCTGACCGCAATTCCCCTTCAAAATTTCAAATCTGCCGGTAACTGCAGAAATCAGGCAACATGAATTTCCAGTTGTCTTTTTTCCTATTCTACCACTTCCTCAATACGAATGCACGTTCTCTTTTATTGTCAAATTCCTTAATATAAAGGAAATCGGGCCATTTCAGAAATTTGTCGAAATTTATGATATAATAGAAAGGAAGAGTTTCAGAGGGGGTGTCATTTTGGCACAGCATGTGAACCTGTTTGAAAAAGGTGAAACTGTCACCATTAAAGAAACAGGAGAGACAGTTACCATATCAAAATATAAATATATTAAAAATATGAAAAGATTTTCATATATTGTTAAAGAACATCCTAAAACGTTCTATTTTGAAGAAGAACTGGAGAAAATTTAAATTTGCTTCTCCGGTCCTGCTTTTTTAGCAGAGTTTTCTAATAATTTTAATAAAAAAACCTGAGATCCGCAGACCTCAGGCATTTTTTTTACTCATTTTTAGTCAGTTGCAGGGCTCTCTTAATATCCTTAAAGGAATTAGACTTCCCGTACATTAGCACTCCGCCCCGGTAAACCCTCGCACCAAAGACGGCAAGAATTATGATAGTTACGATTAAAATCCCGATTCCGGCCAAAGGCTCCCAGACCGGAAGATTCAACATTCCTACTCTCATAAACATCAGCATGGGCGTAAAAAACGGAATATATGAAGTTACTGTAATATAGCCGGCTTCCGGATTGCTAAGGCCGAACATAGCGAGTAAAAATCCGGCAACTACAAGAAACGTCATTGGCATAATCATCTGGTTGACATCCTCAATCCTGCTCACCAACGATCCGAGAAAGGCAGCCAATGTGGCGTAGAGAAAATAACCAAGCACAAAAAAGACTACCGCATATATAATTGTCGCTACCGGCACATCGCCAAATCCGAAGAAACTGAAGAAACCACCTTCCAGATTTTCTAAATTTCTTTTGACAAAATAATAGCCGACAGCTAGTAGCAAAGCCAATTGTGTCAAGCTTAGCAGTCCGACTCCAAGAATTTTTGCAAACATTTGCTTAATCGGGGATACACTTGAGATTAAAATTTCCATAACCCGGGATGACTTTTCCGTAGCTACCTCCATTGCAATCATGTTGGCGTACAAAATTACCGCAAAATAAATGACAAATAACAAAACATAGACAAGTCCCCTGGCCTGATTAAGTTCTTCTGCCGTTTTGGCATTTTCCTCGAGAGCAATTTTCTCCATTTCAACCGGTTCATAAAGCTTCGCCAGCTGCTCTTGCGTCAACTGGATTTGTCCTGCGGCAAGCTGCGTTTTTAATTGCTGCAGAGCGTTTTCTATCGTCATCGTGGAAGATATATTCGAAACAGACATCGCTTTATAGACGGCTTTTGGCAGGTTTTCCTCATCGAAGGAGAGAATGAGAAGTCCCGAAAAATCTCCGGTCTCCACAGCCTTCTCTCCTTCTTTTTCACCTTCTTCATAAAGAATCAATTCAAAATCCTCATTCATCGCAGCAAACTGTACACTCAGCGGTTCAAACAGACTTCCTGTTTCATCAATAACCGCAATTTTATCGGCTTCTTCTTTCTTTTCGAAAAACTCAATAATATTTGTTAAATTGGCAAGACCAATAATGATCAATAAAGTGATCACCGTTGTTACAATAAATGACTTGCTTTTCAGTTTGGACATATACGTATGACCTAAAATAATCCAAAACTTACTCATAGGATGCACCTACTTTCTCGATGAAAATATCATTTAAAGAAGGCTCTTCCAGAACAAACCGGCGAATAAACCCTTTTCCCGCCAACTCATTCATCACTTTTTCGGCAACATATTCACTTTCAATTTGCAGACGGACTCCTTCTGCAGTCTTCTTCATCTTTACGACACCGGGGAAATTTTCAAGAAAGTCCAGTGGAAAATTAGCATGAATCAATAAATTTTTCTTGCCGAAGGATCTTTTAATTTCTTTTAAAGCGCCTTTGACGATCGTTTTTCCCCTTTGCAATATGCATACATGCTCGCAAAGCTCCTCCACATGGTCCATGCGGTGGCTTGAAAAGACAATGGTTGAGCCTTTTTCCTTTAATTCCAAAACTGCATCCTTCATAAGTTCCACATTAACCGGGTCCAAACCGCTGAACGGCTCATCAAGAATAAGAAGCTCCGGCTTATGTAAAACAGCTGCTATAAATTGAATCTTTTGCTGATTTCCTTTTGAAAGCTCTTCTACCTTTTTATCTGCATACTCCGGTATTTTAAATTTTTCAAGCCATGCATTCAGTTCACGGGCAGCTTCTCTTTTATTCATCCCTCTCAATCTGGCCAAATAGACGAGCTGTTCCTTCACCTTCAGTTTGGGATACAATCCCCTTTCCTCCGGAAGGTAACCGATTAAATGGCTGGTACCATAATTAATTGACCGCCCGTTCCAGCTGATTTGCCCATTAGTGGCATCCAACAAACCAAGAATCATCCGGAAAGTGGTTGTTTTTCCGGCACCGTTTGCTCCCAAAAAACCGAACATCTCTTTTTCGGGAATTGTCAGCGATAAATTGTCTACAGCCGTAAAAGAGCCAAACTTCTTGGTAATACTCTCCAACTTCAGAGCCATATTCTTCCTCCTGTTTTTTTGTCATTCTGCAAATCTTTTCATAAACCGGCTTGCCCACTGTCTTTCACTTATCAATTTTCGTATATATATAAATCATAATAATCTTACGTGCTGTTTTCCTAAGTATACATACAAAAGCTGAGTTTGGGGAACAGCCGGAATTTTTTCACACACGAAATTATTATATCATGTCCACCCAAAATTTTATGTAAATAAAAATATAATTTACAAAAACTTTGAAAATAAAACAAAATTATGTAAAAATATATGTAAATAATTGCAGAATATTCAGGTAAAGGGGAATGACATATGGACATTTATAAATTAACTGTTTTTGAAACAAACGGAGATAAAATTTTAGATGAATCATTTGAAGCAAAAGATGATAACGAAGCAAAAAGATACGGAGAAAAAAGGCTCAGCGAACTGGGCGCAATGGAAAAAACCCATCGCTGCTCGTCACCAAAAGGAAAGCTAATTTTATTTCATCCTTAATACAAGCGAAAAACCCCTCTCACATGTTCAAAAGAACACAGAGAGGGGCTGACCCCTGCTTTATTCTCCTTTAAATACCGGAGGACGCTTTTCAAGAAAAGCCTGAATTCCCTCCGCATGGTCCTTTGTCTGCCTCATAGCCAGTTGGCCGAATTTTTCCAATTCCAGCGTTTTTAAGAGTTGCGGCCTGTTTTTTTCCGCCAAAATCTTTTTCGTTTTAATCATTGCTTTAACAGGTTTTTGGGACCATTCCCGGATTTTTTCCTCAACAGCCTTGTCCAGATTATCCGTCACTTCATGGATTAAATGCTGTTCCACAGCCTCATCGGCACTAAGTAAACTGCCCTCCCAGATTAGTTGCTTGGCTTTATCTTCGCCAACCCTTTTTTCCAAGAAAAAGTGGCCTCCTCCATCAGGGATTAAACCAATGCCAATAAAATTCATGGCAAACTTGCTGTTCCGATCAGCAATGACATAATCTGTAGCTAATGCAAGACTGAAACCCAATCCTGCTGCAGCCCCCGATACAGCACTGATCGTCAACACCGGAATGCTGTATAGTGTGACGGCAACGTCAGAAATATGATCCATGATGCTTTCGAAATCGTTTTCATCCGACTCAACAGCAAGCATATCCTTTATATCCCCCCCTGCGGAAAAGGCCCGCTCATTTCCGGTTAAGACAAGAATATCAATATCATCCGACAAACTGATTTCTTTCAAACTTGCCGATAATTCTTGTATCATTTCCAGATTTAAGGCATTTAAACTCTGCGGCCTGTTTAACTTTACAGTTGCAACTCTCCCCTTTTTTGTTACTTGAATTGTGTTTGTAGCAAAGCCCGTAGTCATTGCTACTCCCCTCCCCTGATATATTTACATCTTCATTATATAGTCTATTGGAAGGAGAAATAAACGTTTTTTCTAATTATTAAAAATCTTTATTAAATACCGGCTTTGGTTCTTGACTTTTCAGTCGGCTTCTGATTTCCAAAGCCGGAAAAAAAATATATATTGCAATTATTCTCCTGCTGCTAAACCTTCATGAGCCTCCAGAACTTTTTGCACTTCTTCCCTTAATGCTCTTTTCAAAAATTTTCCTACAGAAGTTTTCGGTATCTCATTAAGGAAGAGAATTTTATCCGGGAGCCACCATTTGGCAAACTGAGGACGCAAAAAGTCCAATAGTTCTTCTTCGGTTACTGAAGCATTCTCTTTTAAAACAACACAGGCTACAGGACGTTCCTGCCATTTTTTATGGGGAACAGCCACCACAGCCGCTTCAAAGACCGCCTCATGAGCCATCAAAGCATTTTCCAGGTCAACGGAAGAAATCCATTCACCGCCGCTTTTTATGATATCCTTTGTCCTGTCAACGATTTTTAAAAACCCTTCCCCGTCCACGGTAACAACATCCCCGGTATAAAGCCATCCATCCTTGAAAGTTTCTTTGGATCTGTCATCTTGATAATATTCAGAAGCGATCCATGGTCCTCTCAATGCCAGTTCGCCCATTTCCCTGCCGTCCCAAGCCGCCTCTCCTTTGGCGCTGACCACCTTCATTTCTATTCCCGGAACTATAAGACCTTGTTTAGAGCGGATTTCCAATCTTTCTTCATATGGGAGCTGCTCCTGATAACTTTTCAGTTTTGATATTGTGACAATTGGGCTTGTTTCAGTCATTCCATAACCGTGAATGAATGGGATTTGATATTTCTGTTCATACCGCCGGATCATTTCCTTCGGCGCCGGTGCTCCCCCGCACAAAATTCCCCTTAAGCTGCTGACATCATACTTTCCTGTTTCCAGTTCTTTTAAAACCCCAAGCCAAATGGTCGGTACACCAGCACTGAAAGTGACTTTTTCTTGCTCTATCAATTCAATGAGAATTTTTGGCGTAAAATTGGGACCGGGTAATACCTGGGTCGTACCGAACCATGCTCCTGCAAACGGCATACCCCACGCATTTACATGAAACATAGGGACAACGGGCATCGCCACATCCCTTTCAGATAAGGCGACACTGTCGGCAAGACCCAGTGCCAGACTATGTAGAAAAATACTCCGGTGCGTGTAAACAACACCCTTTGGATTCCCTGTTGTTGCCGATGTATAACACATACCTGCCGGAGCTTGTTCCGGAATATCGTCGGGGTACACATAATCCGGATCTCCGTCCGCAATCAATTTTTCATAATGATAAACAGGAGAAAGCGTTGTTTCCGGCAGAGTGTCTTCATCAGTCATAATGATAAAAGCTTTTACCCCTTGAATTTCATCACGACAGCTTTCAAGTATTGGAATAATATCCGGATCCAAAAGAAGAACTTTATCTTCGGCGTGGTTAATAATATAGGATATTTGCTGAGGTGCCAAACGGATATTGATCGTATGAATGACTGCTCCGCTGCACGGGATTGCAAAATAGGCCTCAAGATGACGGTGATGATTCCACGCTAATGTGCCGACTTTATCTCCTCTCCGTACGCCTAATTTTTCCAGACTGCTTGCAAGCCGGCGGGTTCTTTCAGCAATTTCCCTGTAGGTCAGGCGGCTAATCCCTTTATCTGTACGGGAAATTACCTCTTTTTTGGAAAACAGCATTTCCGCTCTTTTAATCATTTGCGGCATCGTTAAAGGCGAATCCATCATCATATTTTCCTCTCCCCTTTTTTATTATTGAAAACGCTCCCAAATTTCGGAAAAAAACAGTAATTTTCACGGCTTAAATACAATAGAAGTCGGCCTAGTTATAAATTCTATTAATTGGAATAAAATTCCTTTAATGATTAACAAAAATTTCCTGCAAAGTGTAGAAAGAGGAATCTTACTGGGGCTTAATATTTTGGAAACTTACTAAAAGAGAGTGTCCTCGGATCGCGCCTTGATGCATGATTTTGTTTTTGTAAGTTTTTTAAACTGAAGCTTCTTTTCTGCAGCGCAGATGGAAGAGTATTCCGTTCACTTTTTTTAAATCATGCAAAACCTAATTGTGTTCTTTGGCTTCAGTGTCTTTTCCCTTGAAAATAGAACTTGAAAATAGAATCTGAAGTTATGCAGTTTGTTGTTTTTATATAAAAAGAGTTTCTGTGGGCGGAAACTGCCTCTTTTCAACTCAAAATGCCTCCTGGTCAAATGTTCATAGGGACAGTTTAGGAGCTTTTCTTAGTCAGGTTGTCCTCCTAAGAAGTTTATGGAGACTTTTTGTGAGCTTTTTGCGGCCATTTTGTCCTTTAAAGCCATTCATGAGGACATCTTGCGCGGTTTTCATGACCATTTTGTCCTCTAGAACCGTTGATATTGTATTAATAAAGTAGACAGATTAGAAAGTGTCCTATTCATTTGATAAAGTTATATCATATGTAAATGAATGGGAGAGATG
>JANWJP010000123.1 GCA_025451895.1 Robertmurraya sp. | reverse complement strand
CAGTTCATAGGAATTCTCAAAGTAACTTGAAATGGAAGGAAAAATCCGGGTTCCGTTTGCTGACAGTGCTACGAGTGTGACAATAAGCCCGGCTGCAATGGAAATGATGGCATTGGAGACCTTGAATTTGACCCTTGCAATTTCCTTCTTTAATTTTGGCAAATGATAAAAAGCCAGCAGGAACAATACTGTTGACACTGTTTCAACAACAAGCTGCGTTAATGCCAGGTCGGGCGCTCTGAATATAACAAAGAAAAAGGCAACGAAAAACCCGACCGCTCCCACGGCAATAATCGATGTGATACGTGATTTTGAAAAGAGCACGGTCACTGCCGCAAGAATCATGGCGATGATTAAGCCCATTTCATAAAAGTTCACCGGTGCATTGTTGGTCAAATCAATTGTGAAACCTTTAAACGCAAAGAGTGATACGCCGGCAACAATCGCAAAAAAGGCAAAAATATAGATTAAATAATGTCTGATCGATCCGGTCATATATCGTTCTGTTATTTTAAAAGCAATGGCTTCCGATTTTTCAAGTAACCAGTTGTAGATTGAATTTAATGTAAACCGCTGCGGGTAATATAAATACAAACTTCTCCATCTTTTTAATGTTGCGTAGAGGAGTATTCCCAAGAATACAACTCCGATGGTCATAAACAGTTCCGGAGTCCATCCGTGCCAGGCGCTGATATGGTATTGAAGCTCCCCGGTTTCAGCTGCTGCGGGCAAAATGGCATGCCATGCAGGTTCCAGCAAAGCTTTCGCAAGTCCGTTCGGAAAAAAGAACATTCCGATGACAAACAGGGCCAGAACGATCGGAGGAATGAGCATCCCAATCGGGGCTTCATGCGTCGGCGCCTTAACGAATCTTTTCGGTTCGAATTTTCCGGTGAAAGTTTTAAAAACAATGATCATCGAGTAAACAAACGTAAATACACTGGCAATCCAGGCGATCACCGGAAACAGAATTCCCAGCGTTTCCATATTAAATGCCGGCAGGTCTTTGATTAAGATGACAGCGTTGAAAAACATTTCCTTACTCAAAAATCCGTTAAATGGCGGCAATCCGGCCATTGAAAAGCTGCCAATCACCGCTAATGTGAATGAAATCGGCATCACGTGCATCAGTCCGCCCAGTCTGCGGATATCCCGGGATCCGGTTTCATGGTCAATAATTCCAATCACCATAAATAATGATCCTTTAAAGGTGGAATGGTTGACCATATGGAAAATTGCCGCAAACACGGCGGTGGCATAAATGACGGATTCATTTCCATAGCCAAAATACATGGCCGCCGAACCGATTCCGAGCAAACTCATAATCAGCCCCAACTGGCTGACCGTTGAATAGGCAAGAAGTGCTTTTAAATCAGTTTGTCTCACCGCATTCAGCGATCCGTATAAGAGCGTGAGAAGTCCGACCCCGGAAACAAACCAAAACCATTCGGCACTTCCCCCGAACACAGGGGTGAGGCGGGCAACCAGATAAATCCCCGCTTTTACCATTGTCGCTGAATGCAAATAGGCGCTGATTGGAGTCGGCGCTTCCATGGCATCAGGAAGCCAGATGCTGAATGGAAACTGGGCTGATTTTGTAAAAGCGCCCAATAAAATTAAAATCATTGCCGGCAGGAAGAAGGCGTGCCCCGCCAAATCGCTTCCGGTACTGATTAATTCCGTGATTCGGTATGTATTGCCGGCGAGGCTGAGCAGAATTAGTCCTGCCAGCATGGCCAATCCTCCGAAAACGGTAATCAGCAATGATTTTAAAGCGCCGTAACGGGATTTTTCCCGCTGATACCAATAAGCGATTAACAGGAAAGAAGAAATACTCGTTAGTTCCCAAAACACATATAATAGAAAAACATGATCAGAAAAGACCACGCCGAGCATGGCGCCCATAAACAGCAATAAATATATGTAGAAATTATGAAGGGCTTCCTTATCCTTCGCTAAATAAAAAATGGAATAGATGACAACGAGTGTTCCAATTCCGGATATGAGCAATCCGAAGATAAGATTCAGTCCGTCCATATAAAAGGATAAATTTAAACCAAGAGACGGCATCCACGGCAGGAATTCCTGAACCGTTTGTCCCGCTGCAATCTCCGGGATAAACGGCAGCAGGCTGAAGAAAATTACAAGCGGAACAATGAGGACGAACCATCCGGTGTGAATTTTATAGTTGAATTTTTTATATAAAAAAGGAACAATTAAGGTAAATAGAAATGGAATGACAATTAGCACAGTTAAATTGGGCAATAGAATCTCCCCCTTTATATGGATTGACTGTTTTCGTCAGTTCGTATATAGTCATACGTAGTTTATCATGATTCTGTTTATCATTATGAGGTGAAAAATACCATGAAAAAAGCCAAAAGGCGTATGGACGAAAGCATCCTTGTCTGCGTTTATTATGGTCCAAATGGCGAGAGGCTCATTCAGAGGGGCTGTAAAATCGCCAATATGCTGGATTGTCCTCTCTATATATTAACTGTTGATCCAAAACCATTTGATGAACTGGATGCGGAAAAAACCAGCTATATAAAAAAATGGAAGGAATTGGCCGAAAAACATAATGCGGAGGCCTTTATTTTAAAGGACAATGAGAGCCGGCCCGTTCACAAAGTCATTGCCGAGGTGGCCAGAGAAAAAGGAATTACCCAGATTGTTCTCGGGCAAACTGCCCAAAGCCGCTGGGAACAGTTAACAAAAGGCTCTATCATAAATTCTCTTCTTAAGGAAATTCCCTTTGTCGACCTTCACATTATCTCCGTTTCCCGATATTTGAAAGATGACGAAGGCCAGTATGAACCGGGAGTTCGCGCGTACCTTGTAAAAGAAGAGAATCATTATCGCCTTGTATTTAAGCATACGAAAAATGTGGAATATGAAGGGATCTTCTTCAAAGATATCGGCACTGATTTTAACAGTGGCGTGTTCAAATTTATGAAGGGTAAAGAGACACTTCATGTTCCGGTTTCCGATGATATTGTTAAAAATTTTACGAATATCGAAATTAATCCGGACCTGGACTATGAAAATATGGACTAGCCTGACTTTTCCGAGAGTTTGACTTTTGGTCAGACTCTCTTTTTATGCCTTCGGGCAGGAGCGAAATTCACGGTCCTAACGTCCGGTTTTTTTCGAAATAAAATGCGGGTACTTAAAGGACAAAGTTTCTGAAAGCAAACCGGTTTCCGGCTGTTTTGTGCTTAGCTGATGTGCCGGATTTGCTGTGATTCCTCAAGGCAACGAGGATAAAAATATTATGCCCAAGCTATGTATTTCGACTCTCTAATGTTACACAAGTGTATTTTAACGTTAATTAAGTTACATTTCAACGAATAATACCTAGTTTTATAGAAATGTTTTTGCGGAAATTTCAGTAATTTTGCGGAGAAAAGAATAGATAGTTGAAAATAAAACGGTGCTTGTCAGGCTGATGTCAGGCTGACAGGCACCGCATATATTTGACTGAAAAGACTTTTTACTTTTTATTGATTTTGGCATGGCCGCTGCTGATTTGAATGTCAATATCATGCGTTCCCTTGCCGTAAGTCCCTTTGAAATTTTTCTCATCTTCTTTTTCCGTTTTCATGGAAAATTCGTTTGAAAAGTGGCCTGATTTTACATTCGTTTCCAGAGTAAAATCAGAGTCTTTCGGAAGGGTCAGGGTCATGCTTCCGGATTTTACCGTAGCGTCAATTGAACCGGTCAGTTTTGCAAATTCGGTTGAAAACAACCCGGATAATACATTAACCTCCAGTTCTCCGGTGAACTCCTTCAGAACGGTTCTTCCGGAGCTAACTTTAACAGTTCCTTTATCTGTATCTATTTTTGTTGCAGTGAGATTTCCCGATGAAACATTGAGATTTAAACTGTCTGTGGCCAGATTTTCCAGTCTCACCGCTCCGGAACCCAACTTAATATCAAGTACATGAAGGTTTGGCGGAGTATTTGAGTCAGCAGAAAAATTCAGAGTACCCGAGCTTAAATCAACAAAAATATCTTCATCATAATCATTGGGAAGGTAAATATTCACTTCATTTGGATTTAAAAAGGAAAACATCCTGAATTTAGGCGGTGTGTAATTTACTGTGATTTTGTCGCCTTTTTGTTTAAGCGATATTTTGCCTCTCCCATCCACTTCGGCTTTCACTGTGTCCCGCTGTTCTGTGATCAAATTTACTTTTGCAGATGACAAATTCAGTTCAATTTCCTCTATTTTATTTGTAAGCTTTATTTCCTTATTATTGCTGCCAAAAGGAAGCCAAGGAATATTTCTGGCTGTATTAAAAATAATTGCAATCCCTGCGATAATAAAGAAAATGATCAGTATTTTTTTCAATGAGTCCCCTTCCTTTCAAAGATGCTCTAATTTATATTTATTTTAATACTTCTTCGTTTTTACAACATTGATCTGTGGATTTATTTTTCCCTCCGTCTCAAGTCTGAGGTAAAAAATGACGGATAAAAGCCGGATATTTCTCTTGCCTTCCTTCAACCGGTCCGCGTTCACGGCTTTTTGGGGAGATTTTGCAGTTTGTAGAGTCGGAGCGGTATAATAGAATGACCGCTTTTTATATAAGTTGTTCCTAAAAATGTTTTTTCGCAGTGAAAGATGCTATTTCTAAAAATCCTTTTTTTAGAAAATCCGTTTACATAGGGTAGGTGGGTATAGTATAATTCCCATAAGGAGGTTTTAATTATATGGAAAAAAACCATCCTCAAGAAACTGAATCTCAACAGTCTGCTCAATGCTGTCACACAGGCGGCTCTGTCAGAAAGAGCCATCACTCTGAGAAAACCAAACATAATCTCATTGTCAGGCTGAACCGGATCGAAGGACAAATTCGCGGGATAAAAGGCCTGATAGAACGGGATACTTATTGTGATGATGTGATCACGCAAATTGCCGCCACTCAGGCAGCTTTGAACGGGGTGGCCAGAATGCTGCTTGAAGCACATTTTAAAAGCTGTGTTGTCGAGCGCATTCATGAAGGCGATCCTGAGATTCTTGACGAGTTTATGGTTACCATTCAAAAGCTTATGAAAAAATAATTGCCAGGAAAGAGGGATTTATCATGGAAAATATAGTACTTAATGTCAAAGGAATGTCCTGCAATCATTGCGTGAAAGCTGTACAGGACAGTGTAGGGGCACTGAACGGGGTAAATGCAGTCAAGGTTGATCTTGAAGCAGGAACTGTAGCTGTGGAATTTGACGGGAATGCAGTTAATGTCGGACAAATTAAAGAAACAATTGAAGACCAAGGCTATGATGTGGAATAATCCGGCCTGAGGAAATAAAACGGCGGCGTGCTCAGCATATTGATGTGAAGCACGTCTTTTTCGCTAAAAATATACCTGTATGGGGTATGAGGAGTAGATTTTATGAGCAACAAAGAAACAACGATGCAAATTACGGGTATGACCTGTGCCGCTTGTTCATCGAGAATTGAAAGAGTGCTCAATAAGATGGAAGGGATTGAGGAAGCTACCGTCAACTTGGCTCTTGAAAAATCGATGGTAAAATATGATCCTTCCATGATTACTGTTGAAGATATCCAAAAAAAGATTCGTGATCTCGGCTATGATGTGGTCACGGAGAAGGCGGAACTTGATATTACCGGTATGACCTGCGCCGCCTGCTCGGCAAGAATTGAAAAAGGCCTGAACAGGATGAGCGGTGTAAACCAAGCCAATGTCAATCTTGCCCTGGAAAAAGCAACGGTGGAATATAATCCTCTTGAACTATCAAAAGAAGATATTATTAAAAAGATTCAAGCACTCGGCTACGGTGCTTCATTAAAAGAGGAAGACAAGGCACAGGGGCTTGATCAACGCCAAAAAGAAATTCAAATTCAAACGAGAAAATTCGTTTTTGCAGCTATTTTATCACTGCCGCTGCTGTGGACGATGGTCGCCCATTTCCGTTTTACTTCATTTATTTATGTTCCGGATTTTTTAATGAATCCGTGGGTGCAGTTTGCCCTGGCAACGCCGGTGCAATTTATTATCGGCAGCCAGTTTTATGTCGGGGCATATAAAGCTTTGAAAAATAAGAGCGCCAATATGGATGTGCTTGTGGCGATGGGGACGTCGGCCGCTTATTTTTACAGCCTTTATTTGTCCATTCAATCGTTGGGTGCCGGGGCACACAGTGTTGAGCTTTACTATGAAACAAGCGCAATTCTGATTACTCTCATTTTATTGGGAAAACTTTTTGAAGCAAAAGCAAAGGGCCGCACTTCAGAAGCAATTCAGAAGCTGATGGGCCTGCGGGCCAAAACTGCCGTAGTAGAGCGGGACGGCACAGAAAAAGAGATTCCGCTTGAAGAAGTCGTTGTTGGTGATATTTTTCATGTGAAGCCGGGCGAAAAAATCCCTGTTGACGGGAGAATTATTGAAGGCCAATCAGCTATCGACGAATCGATGCTGACCGGGGAAAGTGTTCCCGTTGATAAAGGACCCGGGGATGAAGTCATCGGTGCAACCATTAATAAAAACGGGTTTTTACGGGTGGAGGCAACAAAGGTCGGTAAGGATACCGCTCTGGCCCAAATTATCAAAGTGGTTGAAGAAGCCCAAGGTTCAAAAGCACCGATTCAGCGTCTTGCAGATAAAATTTCCGGTATTTTTGTTCCGGTTGTGGTCGCCATTGCCTTTACTACTTTCTTCATATGGTATGGGATCATTACACCCGGCAATTTTGCCGAGTCATTGGAAAAAATGATTGCCGTTCTGGTTATCGCTTGTCCATGTGCTTTGGGACTGGCCACGCCCACGTCGATCATGGCGGGTTCCGGGCGGGCTGCGGAGTACGGGATTCTTTTTAAAGGCGGCGAACATCTTGAAACCACCCATCGCATTACCTCTGTCGTTCTTGATAAAACAGGAACGGTAACAAATGGAACGCCGGAATTAACAGATGTCATTCCAGTTGAGAATTGGGATGAAGAAGAATTATTAAGCCTTGCCGGCAGTGCGGAAAAAAGGTCGGAGCACCCGCTTGCACAGGCAATCGTTGCCGGCATTGAAAGCAGAGGTATTTCTTTAAAAGAAGCAACAGAGTTTGAAGCGATTCCCGGTTACGGTGTCCGGGCATTGGTTGACGGGAATGAAGTTTTGATCGGAACGAGAAAACTGATGGCCCGGCACAAGATCGAAACCGCACATATGAACGGTCAAATGGAAAGCCTGGAGCGGGAAGGAAAGACAGCCATGCTCATTGCCATAAACGGCGGTTATGCGGGAATCCTTGCCGTAGCCGATACGATTAAGGAAACCTCAAAAGAGGCTGTTGCCCGCTTGAAGGAAATGGGCCTCGAGGTGATTATGATCACCGGTGACAATAAGCAAACGGCTCAGGCCATTGCTTCTCAAGTAGGCATTGATCGGGTCATTGCCGAAGTGCTTCCGGAAGGTAAAGCCCGGAAAGTGCAAAAACTCCAGGCCGAAGGGAAAAAAGTCGCTATGGTCGGTGACGGGATAAATGATGCACCGGCCCTCGCTGTTGCTGATATCGGTATGGCCATCGGAACGGGAACGGATGTGGCTATGGAGGCTGCTGATATCACCCTCATTCGCGGTGATTTAAACAGCATTGCCGATGCCATCTTTATGAGTCATAAGACCATTCGCAACATAAAGCAAAATCTGTTCTGGGCCTGTGGTTACAATACGGTCGGCATTCCGATCGCTGCGATGGGCTTTCTCGCTCCCTGGCTCGCAGGTGCAGCGATGGCTTTCAGCTCAGTATCGGTCGTGTTGAATGCATTAAGATTGCAGAGGGTTAAGCTATAAATAATCACAAAACCGGCTTGCTAACGAGCAACCGGAGAATATGACGTTTTTTAACAGGCTGTT
>JANWJP010000122.1 GCA_025451895.1 Robertmurraya sp. | reverse complement strand
CGGATTGGAACGGGACAAGCCGGCTTTAAAACGTTGTTTGACCAGAGGTGAAGGACTTGGAAAAGGGAAAGGTAGTTTCTTTGGAGGATCGTGTCCCGCAGTTGAAAGAAAGACGTCGCAAAAAAGCGAACAGACGGCTGATTACTTTTTTATCTTTGTTTTTTCTCTTATTTATTGTTATTCTTTATTTTCAATCTCCATTAAGCCGGGTAAAATCTGTTCATATTACGGGAAATCAAGTATATGAAAAAGAACACCTGCTGTCTGTGAGCGGCATTACGAATAATACTAATATTTGGAAGATAGATAAAGAAGCGGTGAAGGAAAAAATTGAAGCGTTGCCTGAGGTTCGCGAAGTGAAAATAGAAGTAAAACTGCCGAATTATGTTTATATTCATATAAAAGAGTGGAAGCGGATCGCCTATCTTTTGGAGGACGGCCGTTTTTCTCCTCTGTTGGAAAATGGAGATATTTTGCAGGCGGATCACGAACATCCCCCTATTAATGCTCCGGTGTTGGCCGGATTTTCTGAAGGAGAACTGATTAAAAAAATGGTTGCCGAACTTGTCAATCTTCCGCGGGCCGTTTTTAACTCCATCTCCGAGATCCATTATGCACCAAAGGATACAGATCAATATCATATTTATGTATATATGAACAACGGCTTTGAAGTTACTGCTTCTCTCAAAAATTTTTCGGAAAAGATGGCCTATTACCCTTCAATCATCAGCCATTTGGATCCGAATGTAAAAGGGGTAATTGATATTGAAGTCGGGGGCTTTTTTCAAGCTTTTGACGAAGGCCGTGAAGAAGTGAGTGAAGAAAATGAAGAAAAAGAAGAAAGGTAGTCATGTAATCCTGTCCCTTGTATTTCTCATATTGGGGTTTATGCTGGCATTCTCCTATCATTTAACCCAAAATGAAAATAATTCAACGAATATTACAACCAGTCAATGGGAGAGGGATATGGGATTAAGAAATCAATTAGTTCAATTGGAGGAGAAAAACAGAGACCTGCAAAGTGAGTTATTTGCCAAACAGCAAAAATTGGTGGAAATTGAAAAGAAACTGGCAGAAGAAGAGCAGGCCTATTTTAATTTAGCGGAAGAAGCAGAAAAATACCGGATTTTTCTCGGAAAGGTTAAAGTGAAAGGTCCCGGTGTTGTGATAACCCTTGAAGATGGTCAATATGATCCTTACGGGGATCACATAAATAATTATCTTGTTCATGAACACCATATTTTTATGGTTATTAATGAATTGAATGTTGCAGGGGCTGCGGCTGTTACAGTAAACGGGCAGCGTCTCTCGCACAATTCGTATATTGTTTGCAACGGTCCGGTCATTGAAATTGACGGAAATCAGCATCCGGCTCCGTTTGAAATTGCAGCCATAGGAGATCCTGAGGTCTTGACAGCGGCCCTGAACTTACCGGGCGGTGTGCGTGATATTCTGGTTAATGAAAATATTGAATTTAAAATGGAGAAAAGAAATGAAATCTTTGTAAATCCGATCCTTGGTTTGGAGGACTGACTTCCTGGCCGTTTAGCAGGAGTAATGACGGATGAAAGACAGGTGAAGAATTTGGGCGGGAAGAGGATTATCAGTTTTACTTTTATTACTTTTCTAATTGGAATCATGCTTGCCATACAGTTTCAGACTGTTCAAGATCCGGTTGTCCGGGATACCCGTGATACATGGCAGCTTCGGGCAGACCTGGAGAAGGGGAAGGAATTGGAGGCAAAACTCATACGGGAAATAAGTTCAACAGAGGAAAAGTTATCCAATTACTTAAACGAACGGGAGCAAAGCAAGGAGGAAACTTTGCGAAATACCCTGGAAGAGCTGAAAGAGGAGGCCGGTTTAACGGATGTTACAGGACCGGGAGTAAGAATTTATATTGACAAAGTTAATGATCAGCTTGTTGGATATCCGTTTGAAGAAAATATCTCCCCTGATTTGTTGTCCAGACTGTTGAACGAGATCAATATGTATGGTGCCGAGCATGTTTCTATCGGCGGACAACGGGTGATAAATTCGACAGTTATCAGGGAAATCGCCGGTTCAACAAAAATTAACGGCCGGACAATTAAAGAATGGCCAATAGAAATTTTGGTTGTTACAAAAGATATGAAAACGGCGGAAAAATTGTGTCATCGTTTGCGCGCTTCTTCAATTGTGGATAATTTTTTTATTGATAATATGACTTTAACAGTCATGGATGCGGAATCAGATGTCACAATTCCGGCATATGAAGATGAAATACGCCTGAAAAATATTCAGGCGGCAGAATAGGAAAGTTGTTGAAAAGGGAGGAAATGGAATTGTGGCTTCCCATATTAGGATTGGCAGTCGGAATCTTTTTGGGACTTTTGACAGATATCCGCATTCCCGCTGAATATGCTGATTATCTGTCAATTGCGATCCTCGCAGCTCTCGATACCCTGTTTGGAGGAATCAGAGCGTATTTGCAGAATGTATATGATGAAAAAATTTTTATATCCGGTTTTTTCTTTAATATTGCGCTTGCTGCAAGTTTAGCTTTCCTGGGGGTACATATTGGTGTAGACTTATATTTAGCAGCAGTATTTGCTTTTGGGGTCAGATTGTTCCAAAACATTGCAGTAATCCGGAGAATACTGTTGACAAAATGGTCAACAAATCGTGAAAAAAAAGAAAAAAGTTAAAAATTTAAAAGGGAATTGTACTTTTTTTGTTGAATAATTTTATAAAATAGAGTAAATAAGTATGTCTTGGTTCCGTGAACGACTTACTAAAGAGGAGGTGCCAGAGAGAATGAACAACAACGACATATATGTAAGTCTTGACATCGGTACATCCAGTGTAAAAGTAATCATTGGGGAAATGGTCAATGACTCTTTAAATATTATTGGCGTTGGCAATGCTAAGTCGGAAGGGCTGAGAAAAGGCTCTATAGTTGATATAGATAAAACCGTTCATTCTATAAAAAGGGCAATCGAACAGGCTGAAAGAATGATCGGAATGGAAATCCGTCAAGTGATTGTCGGGGTTTCCGGGAACCATGTCTCACTTCAGCCTTGTCACGGAGTAGTGGCAGTATCCAGTGAAAACAGGGAAATCTCTGATGTGGATGTTGTCAGGGTCATCGAAGCAGCGCAAGTTGTGTCCATCCCTCCTGAAAGAGAAATTATTGATTGTATTCCAAAGCAATTTATTGTTGACGGTCTTGATGAAATAAATGATCCTCGCGGAATGATTGGCGTCCGGCTGGAAATGGAAGGAACAATTATCACCGGTTCGAAAACAATTTTACATAATACGCTCAGATGTGTCGAAAGAGCCGGACTTGAGATTTTGGATATTGTGCTTCAGCCTTTGGCAACAGGTTCATTTGCTCTCTCAAAGGATGAAAAGAATCTTGGAGTTGCACTTATTGATATCGGAGGCGGCTCAACGACCGTTTCAGTTTTTGAGCAGGGGGATCTTATCGGGACATGTGTGCTTCCCGTCGGAGGAGATCATGTGACAAAGGATTTATCTGTCGGGTTGCGCACTTCGATGGAGGATGCGGAAAAAATTAAAATAAAACATGGCTACGCCTATTATGAGCAAGCCTCTGAGGATGAAGTGTTCAGTGTTCCCGTGATAGGAAGTGACCAACTCCAGCAATTCTCTCAATTGGAAATTTCTGATATTATGGAAGCGAGAATAGAAGAGATTTTTGAATTAGTATTAAATGAACTGAAGCGGATGGGAGTCCGTGAACTGCCGGGCGGTTATGTGCTTACGGGCGGCGTGGCAAGCACGCAGGGACTACTCGAACTTGCCCGGGACGTTTTTCAAAACAGAGTCCGTATAGCTATGCCCGATTATATCGGTGTCCGTGAACCGCAGTATACAACAGCTGTCGGTTTAATCAAATTCGCCTATAATAATGCCAAAATACAAGGACGCATGATAGGAAGCGGTGCCGTAGCAGGAGAAATTAAGGAAAGGCATCTCCATAATCCGCCCCAACATAAGGTAAAAAAGGACAAGCAGCCGGAAGAAAAAATTTCTTCAAGAGTAAAAAGGTTTTTTGGTTATTTTTTTGAATAAGTCGGTATTTCGCGTGGCCTTTAAAGAAGCACTTTTAAACGGGCAACCTTCTATTTTCACTTGGGAGGTTCAAGATGGTTAAATCAGGAACAGTGCTATCAGGAATTTGGACGAATTAGGAGGATTTGTCATGTTGGAATTTGATACTAATGTAGATTCATTAGCGAAGATAAAAGTTATTGGTGTGGGCGGCGGCGGAAATAATGCCGTTAACCGGATGATTGAGGACGGAGTCCAGGGAGTGGAATTTATTGCTGTAAATACGGATTCACAAGCATTAAATTTATCTAAAGCTGAAGTGAAAATGCAAATTGGCGCCAAGCTTACACGGGGTCTGGGAGCCGGTGCAAATCCGGAAGTCGGAAAAAAAGCAGCGGAAGAAAGTAAAGAACAGATTGAGGAAGCCTTAAAAGGTGCGGATATGGTTTTTGTTACCGCCGGCATGGGCGGAGGAACTGGTACAGGGGCTGCCCCAATCATTGCGCAAATAGCCCGCGATTTGGGTGCACTTACTGTTGGGGTGGTAACCCGGCCTTTTACTTTTGAGGGAAGAAAACGTTCCACACAGGCAGAGGGCGGGATTCAGGCTCTGAAGCAGGCTGTGGATACGTTAATTGTTATTCCGAATGACAGGCTCCTGGAAATTGTAGATAAAAACACCCCTATGCTTGAAGCGTTCAGGGAAGCAGACAATGTTTTGCGCCAGGGGGTACAGGGAATCTCCGATTTAATTGCCGTACCGGGATTAATTAATCTGGATTTTGCCGATGTGAAGACAATCATGTCCAATAAAGGCTCTGCTTTAATGGGAATTGGTATCTCTTCCGGTGAGAACCGTGCTGCTGAGGCTGCCAAAAAGGCAATTTCTTCACCTTTGTTGGAGACAACCATAGATGGGGCACAGGGTGTAATCATGAACATTACCGGCGGCACAAATTTAAGTTTGTTTGAGGTGCAGGAGGCGGCAGACATTGTTGCGACTGCTGCAGACCAGGATGTTAATATGATTTTTGGTTCAGTCATTAATGAAGATTTGAAGGATGAAATTGTTGTTACTGTGATTGCCACAGGTTTTAATGAGGAAATGCAGCAGGCAAAGTCTGCCAAGAACATGGCCGCCCAGGTGAAACAGCATCCTGGAAGAAGAGAATCCAGACGGGATGAAGAATATGTAGCCGAACAAGGAAGACCGCTATCTTCACAATTTGAAGACACGCTGGATATTCCGACGTTCCTGCGCAACCGGAACAGAAGACGTTGATGAATATAATAATGGCGATTTTGCCTTTGGTCCGATTGTATTTATTTTAATAATTGGCATTATTTGTGAGAATACTTGGTTATTGAAACCAGTTTGGAAACAAAAGCAATTTTAGAAGAAAGAGGCTGCCCTCAGCAGGGCGGACCTCTTTCTTCATTTTTCGAAAAGATCAATGAAAAAATCTGTTTTTTCTATACATGATGTGACACACTTTCCTTGTTATTATGGTTATACTCTTTTGTAAATGCAATGAATTTAAGAATTTTCCTGATAATCTGGTAAAGCTGTGATGAGAGGCCGGCTTTTATTCTTGTTATATCATCTCCGGTTAAATAGATTGAAAATTCAAAAAATATTGAGTGCGGGAATGAGTTGTTAATGGAATTTTTCACAAGGAGGGAGGGGGTTGATTTTATATCTCGATGTTATTTGGGCACTCAACTTTCTGTTTGATAGTCTTCTCTTATATTTAACGGCCATTGTTTTGAAAAGAACTGTTAAATTGTGGAAGGTATTTCTTGGCGGGTTTGCCGGATCATTAATCATTGTGCTGATGTTTTCACCGTTCAACTCTTATACGGGACATCCCCTGGCGAAGTTAATATTTTCAATGGTGATGGTCTTCATTGTTTTTGGCTACAAGAGACTTAGTTATTATTTAAACGGTTTGTTTGCTTTTTATCTCGTTACCTTTTTAATTGGAGGCGGACTGATCGGCGTCCATTATCTTCTTCAGTTTGATTCGGCATTTTCACGCTCTCTTTTACCCGGAACAGTTCATGGGTTTGGAGATCCTGTCAGTTGGCTTTTTGTTATTCTCGGCTTTCCGGCTGCCTGGCATTTTTCCAAAAGGTCGCTGGAGAAAATGGAAATGACAAAAATTACCTACGAGGAATTGGTGGATGTTTTTATAAAAATCTCCACGACTGAATTGCAATGCCGCGGATTGGTTGACAGCGGCAATCAGCTTTATGATCCTGTAACAAAAGTTCCGGTGATGATTGTTACATTAATCAAACAACAAGGGACTGTACCCGAAGCACTTGGAGAAGCTGCAGCCAATCCGGAAAAGATTTTACGGGGAGAAGCGGATCTTCCTGAAGAATGGAAACACAAAATACGAGTCATCCCTTATAAGGTCGTGGGACAGGAGCATCAACTCCTTTTAGCAGTAAAACCGGATGAAATCATTATTAAGAAACAGAATGAATCCATTCAAGTCAAAAAAGGACTTGTTTCCTTTACTCTTCAGCGATTATCATCAGATGATCTTTTTCAGTGTATTGTCCATCCAAAAATGATAACGGGACAAAAAAAGCCGGATGTCGGTTGAACTTTTATGTATTTAAAGAATACTTCCGTGATTATATCAAGGATTTCAACGCCGGTGAAAAGCGTGAAAAGGTAAAAAAGAGGAGGATTGTAAATGAAGACTTTAAAATTTCGTTTATTGTATTATTGGAATAAGTTGTTAATCAAATTAGGAATTAGAACAGACGAAATTTTTTATATCGGCGGAAGCGAGGCTTTGCCGCCTCCTTTATCAAAAGAAGAAGAAGAAGTACTGTTAAAAAAGCTTCCGAAAGGCGATGAAACAGCCAGATCAATTTTGATTGAAAGAAACCTGCGTTTAGTAGTTTATATTGCCAGAAAGTTTGAAAATACAGGGATTAATATCGAAGATTTAATCAGCATCGGTACGATAGGGCTGATTAAGGCTGTCAATACATTCAATCCCGAGAAAAAGATTAAACTGGCTACATATGCTTCGAGATGTATAGAAAATGAAATTTTAATGTATTTAAGGAGAAATAATAAAATAAGGTCGGAAGTTTCTTTTGATGAACCTTTAAATATCGATTGGGATGGAAACGAATTACTTCTTTCCGATGTGCTGGGAACGGAGGATGACATTATTACAAAAAATCTAGAAGCATCCGTTGACAAAAAATTGCTGTTAAAAGCCCTTCATCAATTATCCGATCGGGAAAAGCAAATTATGGAACTGCGGTTCGGCCTTGGAAACGGAGAAGAGAAGACCCAAAAGGATGTGGCTGATATGCTTGGAATTTCGCAGTCATATATATCAAGATTGGAAAAAAGGATCATAAAAAGATTGAAAAAAGAATTTAATAAAATGGTTTAACGGATTCGGAGCCTGTTTAAAAAATATTTAAAAAAATATGACTCCTCCTTTTATGATTCCTCCTCGGAACAAAAAGTGCTGTCATTGCATG
>JANWJP010000121.1 GCA_025451895.1 Robertmurraya sp. | reverse complement strand
CAGCTGCGCCGGGGGGTTGATATGGGACCGGCTGCAATCAGATATGCCGGTGTGATTGAAAAGCTGGAAGGATTGTTTGATGATCTGGAGGATTTAGGGGATCTGTATGTAAACAGGCCGAAAACAGGTGGCGATGAAAACACAAAACTTCGGAATCTTGAACTGGTTGCGGAGAAAAATGAAGAGCTGGCTAAAGTGATCGATCAAGTGGTAAAAAGAAGCCGGTTTCCTCTTGTTATCGGCGGGGATCACAGCATTGCAATCGGGACGATTGCCGGAGTTGCGAGGCATTATAAAAATATGGGCGTAATTTGGTATGATGCTCATGGTGATTTGAATACTGCTGATACATCTCCGTCCGGGAATATTCACGGAATGGCATTGGCTGTCAGCCTTGGTTTGGGACATCCTCTTCTGGTGAACGTGGCGGGATATGCGCCAAAAATTAAAATGGAGAATGTGGTGATCATCGGGGCAAGGGCTCTGGATCCGGGAGAAAGGAAACTGATCAAGGATAAAAAGATAAAGATTTATACCATGCATGAAATTGACCGGATGGGCATGTCGAAGGTGATGGAAGAAGCGATTGATTATTTAGCGGAAAAATGCGATGGTGTTCATTTGTCATTAGATTTGGATGCATTGGATCCGGAGGAGGCGCCGGGTGTCGGTACTCCGGTGCGGGGAGGAATAACCTGGCGCGAAAGTCATTTGGCGATGGAAATGCTGTCGGAGGCAGGCTTCATTACTTCAGCTGAATTTGCAGAGGTGAACCCGATTTTAGATAAAAGGAATAAAACTGCTGTCATGGCGGTGGCATTAATGGCTTCGTTATTTGGAGAAAAATTATTATAATGGAAATACAGCCGGAATGGCTGTTTTTTTATGAGAAGATGTGAAAAAATACTGCCGGGTAAGAATGGTTTATGTAAAGAGTACAGAAACTGTCGAATGGGATTTTCAAAAAATGTGGGGACTTTCAGAATTGTGTCAGAAAATGAAAATTGTCCGCCAAAAAACAGAGGCAATTTGATAATATAATATTTGGTTGAAAAACGTTTTTCGGAATGATGAAACCTTTTATGCAATCGATTCGTAGATCGATTAGCCGCAGAAGAGCGGAGGTAAAAGAATGGACGGAGTTGTTAAGTTAAGGATAAGGGAAGTGTTAAAGGGAGACCAAAATGCTTATGGGGAAATTGTTGAGCTGTATAAGGACAAGGTTTTTCAGCTTTGTTACCGAATGCTTGGCAATCACCACGAGGCTGAGGACATAGCACAGGAGGCCTTTATCCGGGCTTATGTAAATATTGCAAGATTTAATATGGAACTGAAATTCTCCACCTGGATTTACCGAATTGCAACCAACCTTTGCATAGACCGAATTCGTAAGAAGAAGCCGGACTTTTACTTGGATGCAGAGGTGTCCGGAACAGACGGGCTTACGATGTATTCTCAGGTAGCTGCTGAAACAAACCTGCCGGAGGAAGATTTGGAAAGTATTGAGCTGCAGGAGGCAATTCAACGGGCAATATCAAAGTTGCCCGAAAAGTATCGGACAGTTATCGTTCTGAAGTATATAGAGGAGCTTTCTTTGAATGAAATCAGTGAAATTCTCGATATGCCTTTAGGAACGGTAAAGACAAGGATCCACAGGGGCAGGGAATCATTAAGACAGCAGTTAAGGAATGTTTAATGAGAGGTGAAATTCGTTGGTATGTCCTGACAAGTATATTTCGTACATGCATGAGTATTTAGACGGGGGAATCTCAGTTGAGCAGGAAAGGCAGCTAAAAGAGCATCTGCAGCAATGTCCGAAATGTCAAAGCCATTTTCATGAATTGGAGAAAACGGTCGCCCTTTTGCAAAGTACAGGTAGTTTGAAAACATCAGATAATTTCACGGCAAAGGTAATGGAAAGCCTGCCGAAGGAAAAAAGAAAGGCCGGTATTCAAAGATGGTTCAGACGTCATCCTTTATTGACCGCGGCAACTCTTTTTCTCGTTCTCATGATGGGCAGTATGGTAAGTTCGTGGAATCAGGGAGATGAGTTTACAGTTTCGAAGCAGGCCAATCTTGTTGTTGAAAATAATACGGTCATTGTGCCGGAAGGAGAAGTGGTGGAAGGGGATATTGTCGTCCGTAACGGCGATATTCGCATAGAAGGCAAGGTAAATGGAAATGTAACAGTTGTGAACGGTGAAAAGTATCTCGCTTCAGTGGGTGAGGTAACAGGAGAGATCGAGGAAATTAATGCAGTGTTTGATTGGATTTGGTATCAAATGAAAAACTTCTTCGCTGCCATTGGCGAACTTTTTACCGGGGCTGAAGAAACAAAGGAACAGTCACAGGAAGTGGCTGTTTTTCAGTAAAAAGGCAGTTTTACCGTTCTTTTTAAGGTATCGGGCCAACTGATGCTTTGCAATATTTTCTTAAAAAGTAACAGGCAACCGGGATCTCCCCGTCCCGGTTGGGAACTTGCTTTTGCAATCGGCATATCCTCCCGAAGAACTGTTATGTGAAAAACTCAATAAGCAAGGCGGCACAACCCGGTCAACCATTGGCTTTTGCGTTTTTTTGCGGAATTTTTATGCGGCGTCCTTTGTCAGTAAAGAGAGTAAATTGCCAAAAATAAAAAAAAGAGGACAACTACGATTAAGAATTGGTGTTTCGCAATTTTATGATATACTAAGATGGTTAATAGAGATGATAAGCGGCAACGGTTTTTAAATATATTTTTGGAGGAAACACAATGTCGATTGGAGATTTCAGTTTGTTAGAGCTATTGGCTAATACAGTTGACATTTTGCTGGTCTGGTTTGTTCTCTATAAACTGATTATGGTTATAAAAGGGACAAAGGCGGTACAGCTTTTAAAAGGAATCCTCGTTATTGCCATTGTCACCTGGCTGAGTGATGTGCTGAACTTGCGGACCTTAAACTGGATGATGGAGCAGTTGCTGCTTTATTGGGGTGTCATTGTCCTTGTTATTATTTTCCAGCCTGAATTGCGCAGAGCTTTGGAGCAATTGGGAAGAGGCCGCTTTTTTTCACGCAGTGCCATTTCTGAGGAAGAAGAACGGGAAAAAATGGTTGAAGCGATTGTTTCCGCGACAAGTTATATGGCAAAAAGGCGCATTGGCGCTTTGATTTCCATTGAGCGGGAAACAGGGATGAATGATTATATCGAGACGGGAATTCCTCTGAATGCAAAGGTAACATCAGAACTCCTTATCAATATTTTCATACCGAATACACCGCTTCATGACGGGGCCGTCATTCTTCAGAAAAATCGTGTTGCCGCAGCCGCTTGTTATTTGCCGTTGTCGGAGAGTCCTTTTATTTCAAAAGAATTGGGCACAAGGCACCGGGCGGCGTTGGGAATCAGTGAGGTGACCGACAGCCTGACTGTCGTTGTCTCTGAAGAAACGGGGGCTATTTCACTGACAAAGAACGGGGAACTGCATCGGGATCTTAAGCCTGAAGTTTTCAAAGATATGCTATCCAAGGAACTGCTCATAAAAAACGCAAAACCGAGCCCTGCTTCCTTGGCCCGCTGGAATTGGAGGGGAAAACAGAATGGATAAACTGGATAAGCTGTTTGATAATCCTTGGTTTATTCGCATCATGGCTCTGATTCTGGCATTGCTGCTGTTTGAAAATGTGATTGACCAAAAGACGCCTGAGGAAGAAAATGTTCCTCCCGGACAGGATACAGAAATTGTCGAAGAAGTTCCTGTAAAGGTTTATTATGATACGGAAAATCTCGTTGTGACAGGTGTGCCAAGGACCGTTACTATTAAATTGACAGGTCCGAAAAATATTGTTCAACAGGCAGTAACCCAACGGAAATTTGAAGTGTATGTTGATTTATCAGATGCTGAAATTGGTAAACAAAAGGTTCCAATCGAGATTCGTGATATTTCCGAGAAAATAAATGTGGAAATCGATCCACCGTCGGCAATTGTTTCTGTTCAGGAAAAAGTGACACAAGTCTTTAATGTGGATCCGGAATTCAATAGCGCATTGTTGCCGAACGGATATGTTGAAAAACAAAGAATGGCAGAGCCGAAGCAGGTAAAGATTACCGGAGCAAAGGATATAGTCGACAGTATTGCCTTCGTAAAAGCAACCCTTGATTTAAAGAATCCGAAAAAGGAAACATTTACAGAACAAGCGACCGTTCTTGCTTTTGATAAGAACTTAAATAAACTTGATGTTATAATTGAACCTCAAACGGTGCAAGTAACTGTTGTCATTGAAGCGAACACGAAAAAGGTTCCCATCCGGATCCGGGAAGTTAACTCTCTGCCTGACGGAGTTGAGATCGAGTCATTAAGTTTGAATATAGATGAAGCAATGATTATCGGAACTGAAGAAGCGTTGGCGAAGACCAATTTTGTTAATGTTGAATTGGATTTAAGCCAGATAAAAAGAAATACGATTATTACTCTGCCGGTTACTCTGCCTGAAGGAATTGTGGAGTCAGATCCGGCAAAGGTAGATGTAACTGTCAAGGTAAGAAGAACAGAAAGCAGGACATTGACAAATTTGCCGATTCACGTAAAAGGTCTGCCTGATGATTATATGGTGAGTTTTATTGACGGTTCTGAAGTGGATCTGGTGGTTTTCGGAAAGGATGAAGATATAGGAAATCTGAAGGGTTCAGATTTTGAAGTGTATATAGACGTTTCCGGTTTGAAAGAAGGGGAACATCAGGTTCCAATTAAGGTAAAAGGCCCTGATCGGGCAGATTGGGAACCGGAAAAATCATCAGTGAAAATCAGAATAACAAAAGAGGAAGCTTAAACTGGATCATTTTCTTGAGAAGGAGCGATATAAATGGGTAAATTTTTTGGTACTGATGGCGTACGCGGAGTCGCAAACAGTGAATTAACACCGGAGCTTGCCTTTAAATTGGGCCGGTTTGGCGGATATGTTTTAACAAATAGTCATGAAAGACCAAAAATTTTGATTGGAAGGGATACTCGTATTTCCGGCCATATGCTCGAAGGAGCTCTGGTAGCGGGACTGTTATCCATTGGTGCAGAGGTCATGCGCCTGGGAGTTATTTCCACACCCGGGGTGGCCTATTTGACAAGAGCATTGGGAGCACAAGCGGGGATTATGATTTCTGCTTCTCACAATCCAGTCGCCGATAACGGGATTAAGTTTTTTGGCCCGGACGGCTTTAAGCTTTCAGATGAGCAAGAGTTGGAAATTGAAAAGTATTTGGAAATGGAGAAAGATGATCTTCCCCGGCCGATTGGTGAAAAATTGGGCCAGGTGAATGACTATTTTGAAGGCGGACAAAAATATTTGCAGTATCTGAAGCAGACAATCGATGAAGACTTTTCCGGCATACATATTGCGCTCGATTGTGCGCATGGGGCTACGTCTTCACTGGCCGTACACTTATTTGCCGATTTGGAAGCGGATATTTCAACAATGGGTGCTTCTCCGAACGGACTAAATATTAATGACGGTGTCGGCTCGACTCATCCGGAAGCCTTGTCAGCTTTTGTTCTCGAAAAAGGTGCCGATGTGGGGCTTGCTTTTGACGGGGATGGAGACCGTCTGATTGCTGTTGATGAAAACGGAAATATCGTTGACGGTGATCAAATTTTATATATTTGCGCAAAATTCATGAGTGCGCACGGAACATTGAAAAATGACACCGTTGTTTCCACGGTGATGAGCAATCTCGGTTTCTATAAGGCGCTTGAGAGAGCCGGCATAAAAAGCAGCGTAACTGCTGTCGGCGACCGTTATGTTGTGGAAGAAATGAAGAAGAACGGCTATAATCTCGGCGGGGAGCAGTCAGGACATATTATCTTCCTTGATTTAAATACAACGGGAGACGGCCTTCTCACCGGAATCCAGCTTGTCAATATCATGAAAATTACAGGAAAACCTCTTTCCGAGCTGGCTAAAGAAGTAGAGAAGTTTCCGCAGAAGCTTGTCAACATCAAGGTGAGAGACAAACATCACGTGACTGAAAATGAAAAGGTCAAAGAAGTCATCGAAAACGTCGAAGCCGAAATGAACGGAAACGGCCGCATTTTGGTTCGTCCATCAGGAACAGAACCGCTTGTCAGAATCATGGCTGAAGCTCCGAGCGAAGAACTGTGCGAAGCCTACGTCAACCGCATCGCGGCAGTAGTCAAAGCCGAAATGGGTGAGTAATGGGGACAGCGTTTGGTGTCCCGCCAGTTATTAACAGATTGTACAGAGCGCATGAGTAAACTTGATGCATAAGGGCAGTGAGACAAGCTCTTATGCATTTTTTATTTTTCCGGAATGCCGGCCATGCCGTATTTTTTCTTTTATGGTACCGGTTGCAGGCGGCTCCTGTTTTTTAATACCGTGGTGATATTATTGGATGCTGCAGTGGACAGCGGGCGATTGTCCCTTTTTTAAAAAACAAGAAGGAAATTCTTTGAATGTATTGACTCTCATGTTACGTGATACTTTATTGTAACAAGTGAAGGGAGGCGGAAAAGGTGAAAGTGAAGGAAGTGGCTGATTTAGTGGGGATCAGTGTGCGCACACTGCATCATTATGATGAAATAGGCTTGTTAACTCCGGAGAAAACTACTGACTCGGGTTACCGGATATATTCTGACAGGAATCTTGAAACCCTGCAGCAAATTTTATTTTTCAGAGAACTCGGCTTCCCTTTAAAAAAATTAAAGAGATCCTGAACAGTCCGTCATTTGACCGGTTGGAAGCTTTGGAAGTACAGCGGAAAATGCTTTTGGAAAAAAGAAAGCGGCTCGGGCAAATGATTACAACGATTGAAAAAACGATCTTACATGCGAAAGGAGAGATAGAGATGTCAAATAAAGAAAAATTTGCCGGCTTTGATTTCAGCCATAATCCATATGAGCAGGAAGCCAGGGAAAGATGGGGCGACGAAGCGGTTGACAAGGCAAACGAGAGAGCGAAGAATATGTCAGATTTTGATAAAGAAAAATTCAATGAAATCTTCCGCAAGCTTGCCGGTATCCGCCATCTTGCCCCGGACTCCGAAGAAACCCAAGAAGGAATTAACGAGTTGTACCAGTTTATAAATAAATTTGGGGATTACTCCCTTGAAGCCTTCAAGGGCTTGGGGCAAATGTATGTTGATGATGAGCGGTTCAAGAAGAATATTGACCGGTGTGGTGAAGGTCTTGCGAAATTCATGTGTGATGCGATGGCTGTTTTTGCCATAAACAAAAGTAATGTTTAAAAAGACCGGCTCCGGAGGTCAGGTTGCGCTGGCCTTCGGGTTTTTATTAGGATAGGAAGTTTGACCATCCGGCAGGTTTTGACTATTTTTCCGGGCAAGTTTATAATTAACACCGTACGAATAAAACTATTGGAGGATTATTAAAAAATGACACATTCGATGAGACTTCGTTTCCCGACTTTGAACCGGTAATTGAATACGTTCAAAGGCTCTGTTTGTGATTGCAGAGTAACGGGATAAGTCTGTCCTTTTTTAATAATCTTCATTTTTTTAAAAGTGAATGTTCTCTGTTTGTGCGTTCACGGCCCTTAATTACAGGGTTTATTTTGCTGTGTTTTAAATGGGTAGATATTTGCAATGAGGAGAAAGGCGGCTTGGTCTGCCTTTCTTTTTTTGGCCGGGTTATCTTGTCTTTGGCGCAGAAGACAGGTTTATTTGCGTTGACTTGCGGCCTTGAAGAGACGGGTTTGTTTGATATTGCCATTTTTATAAAGGATGGGGCTCTTTCCCTTTGCTCTTATGTCACAGGCAGATGCCTGTGATTTTTTTTGAGAAAGGAAGAAAGAGAATGACGAGAAAACATAAGAAAATGAAAAAGACCAACCGCGGCGAGCCAGGAAATTTCCCGGGGCAGCATCTGCTGCATAATAGGAAAATCATTGCGGAGATGGTGGAGCGGGCAAAAATTCACAAGAATGATATTGTCATAGATTTAGGTGCCGGAAAAGGGGCAATCACTTCCGCTTTGAGCAAAAGGGCGGGAAAAGTGCTTGCTGTGGAATATGACCGGAAATTTGTGCAAATTTTAAAGGAGAAATTCCTTCACAGCAGAAATACAAAGGTGATTCACGAGGATATTTTGAAACTTCGTCTGCCGAAGGAACCGTTTGTAGTTGTTTCCAATATTCCGTATTCAATCACCACTCCGATTATGAAAATGCTTTTGAACCAGCCTATCAGCAGCTTTCAACGGGGGGTAATTCTCGTGGAAAAAGGGGCAGCCAAAAGATTTACGGCAAATTTTGTGAAGGACCCTTATATTATTGCTTGGAGAATGTGGTTTGATATTCGGTATGTAAAGGTAATTTCAAGGGTGAACTTTTCTCCCCCGCCAAGAGTGGATTCGGCCATGATGATGATTACGAGAAAAGCTGAACCGATTGTGCCTTATCGTGATTCCCCGCTTTTTTGGAGACTGGTTTGTTATGTGCTTAAGAATCCTCATGCACCGATTGATTTTGCTTTAAGGGGTGTGTTTACACCTCCGCAAATTAAGCAATTAAAAAGGAACCTGGGTATAAAAGACGAGATGGTTGCCGGCGGTTTATCGGCACAGCAATGGGGATTGATTTTTGAAACGATGGTCAGGCATGTGCCGAAATTCAGGTGGCCCAAATAGGGAGAGGCAGGTTGGTTTGTTCAGGTTCCGGATAGGAAGAGGAAGGCGGGTTCGGGTTTGGCCCTGAAATCCGCCGTTCCTGGAGAATGGAATTTTTTGTTAAGATTTTGACAGATTTAGTTTTTTAAAGCGGATGCCCTTTTACTCTGAGTAAGAGGAGTGTACCGGCAATTTTACAATATGATTTTTGGCAGAAAATAAATGGGCAATGGGCAAATATAAGACGGGTGGCCGTATTAAGCAATACTATACATCTCCCGAAGCATTTTAGTGTTTCGGTATAATAGGAAGAGCAGAGATGATTGACAGGAAAGCTAATGACAGCTTTTTGGTAAAAGAAATAAGGTTAAAAAATAATGTAAGCTGTCGGAATTTGAAATGATTCTGCCCAAGAAAAGGAGAAATGGAAGAATGAACATCATCATCAGGCAAGAGCAAGAAAAGGATTATAAGGAAACTGGGGAAGTTGTCAGGCTCGCTTTTGCACAGGCGGAGCACAGCGATGGCAATGAACACCGGTTGGTGTCGCAAATAAGAAAATGCGGCACTTTTATTCCGGAACTGTCCCTCGTGGCGATTTATAAAGATAAAATAGCCGGCCATATTCTTTTATCCAAGATTAAGATTATGAATGATAATGAAATGATCGCCGAGTCACTGGCACTTGCACCGCTGTCTGTGTTGCTGGAATATCAAAACAAAGGGATAGGAAGACGGTTAATTCTTGAAGCGCTGGAAAGAGCAAAAGAGCTTGGGTTTGAGTCGGTTGTTGTCCTGGGACATCCGGAATATTATCCGCGTGTTGGTTTTAAAAAAGCTTCCACTTGGGGAATTAAAGCACCTTTTGAGGTGCCTGATGAAGCATTCATGGCAATAGAGCTGCTCGATAAAGCACTTGAGAATATTTCGGGAACGGTTGAATATCCGGAAGTGTTTTTTGAATGAGCTGCCGTTAATAGCGGTGGTTGACGGAAATTTTCATGTGTAAGGAGCAAAAGCTTATGGACGTTCAAGACATTATTCACAGAGTAAGCAAAGAATTGCGGGATATGCCCGGTGTTGTTGGTGTTGTGTTGGGAGGTTCCAGGGCAAGAGGGACAAATTTTCCCGACTCTGATATTGACATTGGCATTTATTATGATGAAGCGGCGGGGTTTGATGTCCGGGAGGTTGGGAAAATTGCCTCCCGGCTTGATGATGACAAAAGGGAAAACCTGGTTACAGGAATAGGAGAATGGGGACCGTGGGTTAACGGAGGCGGCTGGCTTGTTGTCTGCGGATATCATGTTGATTTCATTTTCCGTGATATTAACAGAGTTTCAGCGGTGATCGGTGAATGCCTGCAGGGCAAGGTGACGACACATTATCATACAGGCCACCCCCATGCTTATTTGAATGTGATGTATATGGGCGAGCTTGCCGTTTGTAAAATCCTTTTTGAGCGGGGCAACGAAATTTCCCGGTTAAAAGCAAAGACAACTCCTTATCCGAAACAGTTAAAAGATGCGATAACCGGTTATTTTCTTTTTGAGGCTTCTTTTTCGTTAATGTTTGCCAGGGATTATGCGGACAAGGATGATGCGTCCTATGTGATGGGGCATTGCTTCCGGACTATCTCCTGCTTAAATCAAGTGTTATTTGCTTTAAACGAAGAGTATTGTATCAATGAGAAAAAGGCAGTCAGGATGATCAATGGGTTTGATATAAAACCAAAGGATTATAAGGCAAGAATTGATGAAGTTGTCTCGCTGATTTCGGCAGATGCGGAAAAAACGGGACAAGGGGTGGAGTTGCTCAGGGAACTTGTTTCGGAAACGGAAATGCTGGTGAATCAATTCAATTAAAAGGAACAGATTCGAAATGTCCGGAGATTGCATGGTTCTTCTCAATAGGGGATCTCCCGCAGATTTGCGGGAGATTTTTTTGCTGATTCGCAGGTATGTCTTGAAAAGACTCCGTTAAAAATCAAAGATGATTTGCCTGTTTTATTGGCGGAAGCGTTTGTGTCTTCGAAAAATTATAGTGTGAAGACTGATTTATGCAGGAAGAAATCATGAAAATAAAAAACCCCTGCTGAAGTGACTCTGGGGGGTTTTTCGTATACAGAGGTTTGTTGTTGACCATATGTATCATGGGTTGCTGATAAATTTTTCCTGCAGGGTCTGTTCTCCGGGATTTTTCATCGTTGGTTATTATTAGTTTTGACGCTTTAGTCTGTTTGTTTTGGCATTTTGCGCTGTTTTTTTCAAACTTGCCGGCTGTTTGCCGGGCAATTGTCTTTCGGCTATCTGATTTTTCGGTAGATTTTATACCTGTTGCCTTCATATACAAAGGAGTTTTTATTTGCTGCGGCCTGCACAGCGGTTGACACGTTAGCCTTTGATACATCGAGGTCAGGTGTGATGTGGACAAGGTCGGCTTTTGCTTCATTCATAAGCAAATAGTAGGCCCCATTTGATTTCAGGCCATCAGCAACCAAAAGTAAACTGTCAAACATCATATCGATGAAATGTACAAGCTTGCTGCGGACAGGGCGGCGAAGCAGTTCATAGATCGTTCCGCTTTCGGGAGCCAGTTCGAGTATTTTTTTTTCATATTTCTTCATATCTAATCCTCCAATTCCTTCAGTTTCCGGTGATATCTTCTAATGTTCCATTCTGACCAAATAAAACCGATGGCAAAGAAAATGATCACGCCGAGGAAAAATTCCGAAGCATAGGTGAAGAAAATATTTGTTGTTTTGCTCCAGTTTGGGGAGAAGACAAAGTACTCCCATTCTTTTTGAATAAAAAGGGCATCAAGAATTGCGAAAATTAAGAAAATTGCAGCCAACCCGATGGCATCCAAGAAGTAATATTTTTTTCGTCTTTTTTTCGCCGGCGGAGATTGGTCAGCAGGGAGTTCTTGTCCGGTTGGAAACATTCGCGGAATCAACAAGCTTTCATCTTTACGTGCAAACCATCCGATTGCAGCGGGAATTAAGATAATTAAGACGAGTTCAGTTGTACAGTTGGTAATATCCCCGGTTACTGCATATTTCCAAATGCATGAAACGAGAAGAAACAAATAGACAAGGCTGAGTGTAATTGCCATCGCTCCGGCAATCAGTTTTTGGCTTCTTTCATCCATCATTATTCCTCCTCAGTATATTGAAAGATTTCTTCGATTGAGACGTTAAAAACTTTGGAAATATCCCAAGCCAATTTTAAAGAGGGATTATAATTTCCCCGTTCAAGATGTCCAATCGTTTCCCGTCTGACCCCGACTAATCTTGCTAAAGTTTCCTGGCTCATATTATGTTTTGCGCGAAATTCTTTCAGTCTTGTTTTCAGCACATAGAATCACCTTCATTTAACTCAGGTAATGTTAGGTTTTTATCTCTTTATGTGAGAAATATATATCATCTTGTTAGAATTATATAACATAAATAACGAAATGCCAAATAAATATGCCGTTTTTTAAAAGCGGACACGGGAGGTTCGGAGAGAAAGTTTGCGAAGGGACTCTTTCCTATAACGTTTGCTCCTATGTTGGGGTAAAATCTAATTATTGTGATAAATGGACGAATTGGGAGTTTTGTTGTTACTTTTTTTGTTTCGGTCCGTTTTATAGTTGAGGGGAGGAGCGTATGGAAGAAAATCTTGACGGCGTTTACAAAAAATATTTTCATGACATTTACCGCTATCTCCTTTCCCTTAGTCATGACCATCATTTGGCTGAAGATTTGGTTCAGGAAACTTTTCTCCGTGCCTATCTTTATATTGAAAATTACAGGGGCGAGAACGTGAAAACATGGTTGTTTACGGTCGCTCATAATGCTTTTATCGACCATTATCGGAAGCATAAACGAACGGTGATCAAGGAAGAAAGCTTTTTCTTGCCGTTTTTTGATAAAAAGAAAGCGCCGGAGGAAACGGTGATGATTCATGATGAAATCCGGGCGATCATCAGCATGTTAAAAGACTTGCCGGGAAAGCACAAATACGCGGCTCTATTACATGATTTTCACGGATTGAGTCAGCATGAGGCGTCACAAGTGATGAATGTGAAGCCGTCACATTTTAAAGTGCTATTATTCCGCGCGAGGCAAGCGATTCGACGCAGAAGGGGTGAGGGAAATGAGTGAAGAATTTAAGAGAAGGCTGGCGCAGTATGAAAAAGGGGAACTGTCCGGTGAAGAACTGGAAGAGTTTGAAAAGGAACTGGAAAAATTGGAAAAATATCAGGAGTATTTAGAAGAAAGTGAGAATCAACCCAAGAAAAAAATGACTGTCAATGAAAAAAAGCAGCAGAAAATATTAAGGCGGAGCAAATGGAAAGCAAGGGTGCAGACGGCTTTGACCGCCCTTGGGCTTATTTTTATTTTCACTTTCGTTTCAACGATACTGACAGCTATTTATTATCAATGGGGAGAGCCGGATCGGGAAGAGGTGCTTAGAGGCGTGATTGACCATACGCTGACGGTGACAAATCCCTATGGTAATATGGGCGGCACCGGTATGTCTGCAGGTCCTTATTTTGGCATGGTGGCAGAGCGCGAGTTGAAGAAGCAAGTCGGGTATGAAACCGTAAGAGTGGGCAAGATGAAGGTTCGGTTTTTCTTGTCGATGATGTTCTATCCGGTGCAGGAGGAATATGGCAGGAAAGAGATTACAAGTCCGTCTTTTAGATATCCGGATCCTGAGAAAAAGGAACGTTATTTCAGAAATGGGGAACGGATTGATGTAAGCGATTGGGACAGATTAGAGAAGTTGCCTGAAGGAACGGTTGCTTCGGCCTGGCTTTCTTTCACGGAGTTAATCGAAACAGAGAAGGTTTTTGAATTATTTGAGGACAGAGACTTGGAAATCCTTTGGCTTGCTGTTGATACCGGTTTGGAAGAGGAGCGGGAAGGACCTGTTTTTGAACCGATTGGTTTTCCCGGCTATCCGATTTGGCATGAAGATGATATGATTTTGGACTCCAGGGAAGAAAAGAAGGGTTTTCTTGGCTTTCGTGTAGTTTCAGAAGAGTACTCATCACCTGAATATGAAGCAGGTGACCAAGCAATTCTTCATCAGCAATTCTTAAAGACTTTATATTTCTTAAAAGATCACGAGCGGAAAGCGAATAAATTGGTATTTGAAAAATTGGAACTGGCCAAACGGATCGATTACCTTGAGAAGAATGGTTTCCGGCATTACGGTGTTGTCATCACAGGTCCTACAAAAGAAGTCTTAAAACTGAAGGAAGAATTATGGGCAGCAGAATTGGTCATCGATGAGGTCGGCTTTTGGAATTGGCATTAAAGACTATTCTATATTTCTTTCCGGAACGGAATAGGGCAGTCTGCAGGAGCGGGTTGCCCTTCATTGTTATATATTTTGTGTGTCCCAGTCAACAATGATATTCACCGAACTTCAAAAATACCCTTTATGAATGATTTTATCGTGTTTGGAAGTTTATTTCCAAAAATTCTGGTACAATTGCTTATGTAGTTAAAAACCCATTGTTAAAAATAAATAACAGTAATTGAAAGACCTCATTTTATAAAAAAGACAGGGGAATGCTGCTTTTTAGGGCCGGATTTACATAAAGTTCCATTTAATTGCCGTTTATTAAATCACTGACTAAGGAGGACTTTCAATGAATCAAGCCGCCCGGAAGTATTGGAATGAATATTGGAAAGGGAAAAATCAGCCTCAGCCTCAGCCAAAATCTGTCAGTGCATGGCAATTTGGAAGTGACCCAGATTCACTCGCACGGCTGGTGACCGCCGGTATAAAAACAGCCACATGCTCCGCTTATATCTTTTATGAACTGGAGAATGAACCTCTGCCGGAAGCAGGAGATTACAGCATTATTTTAGACAGCGGGGACAAGCCTGTCGCAATCATTAAAACGACAGAGGTAACGCTGACTCCAATGAATGAAGTAACCGAAGAATTTGCCGCTGCTGAAGGGGAAGGGGACAGGACTCTCCAATATTGGCGTAAAGCCCATGAAGAATTTTTCCGGGAAGAATTAAAGACAATCGGACGGGAATTTTCCGAAGACATGCTGCTTGTTTGCGAACGTTTTGAAGTGATTGATGTAAAGGAAGAGAAAGTCCTTTAATTTTGGGTGCTTCTCTAAAAGGGAAGGATTCATCAAACGTTTGTTTAAATTTGTCAATGTCCGTACCGGATTCCCGGCAGTTCCGGAAGAGGATATGTCTGTTATTTGTTTCGATTGGAATGGGCCAGGGTTCCTGACCATAAAAACGGGTCAGGGTGCCTGGCCCCGAAGTTCTTCGGCTGCTTTGACGATGGCTTTCAGTTTTTCGAGAGCGATTTGGTCGCTGTTCATTGGCCGCTGGGAGAAGGTTCCGAAGCCGCAATCAGGGTTTAGGAATATTTTTTCGTCAGGAACAAATTTGCGGAGTTCCTGAACACGTCCGATGATTTGTTCCACGCTTTCCACTGTTTCTGTGCGCGGATTGACAACGCCCAGGCCGATTTCTTTGTCTCCCATTTCACGGACGGCATCGAGTTCACCGGCCCGCGGTGTGGCATATTCCAAAACTAGTTGATCGACATTTACTTGCCGGAAATACGGCAGAAGCGGGAAATAGGGGCCGCGCAGCAAAATGTCATCCTGTGTGCTCCAGTTTCCGCGGCATACATGGACGGCAATGCGCGTTCCTCTGCCCAGCATTCCTTCTGTTACTTGATTCATGAGGCTTAAAGCAAAAGCTATTTCTTCCCGGGCATCGGCTTTTGCTGTCAATGCCCCGCACATAAATGTTCTGTTGGCGTTCTTTTTTGTAAAAACAACCTCTGTTAAAACAGGTTCATCGAATTGGACAAATTCAACTCCTGCCGAAATTAAATCCTCCAATTCCTCACGCAGCACTTTCACAATATCGGCGGCCAAGTCTTCTTTGGCCGGATAGGCATCCTCAGACAGACCTTCCACCCACATCGATCTTGTTAAAAGGTAAGGTCCGGGAATGGCGACCTTGACCGCTTTATCGGTGTGCTTTTTTAAGAAAAGAAAATCGTTTAAGACAATCGGCTTTTTGCGGCTGATTTTTCCCGTGGCGGCCGGATTTGTCATTGAAAACGAAGGAACATCAAGGGTGCCGAGAATTTCCTCAAAGCTTGCCTTATCATCAATGTATTCAAGAAGTTCTGATACACTGAGCATTCTCACGTTTTCCAGATGTTCAGCAATGAAGGATATGTAATTATCCCGGCGCTGTTCTCCGTCTGAGACATAATCAATGCCGGCTTCTTCCTGCCATTTCAGGATTTGCAGCGCTGCTTTCTGCGTGACTGCGAGGAATTCTTCTTCACTGATTCTTCCGGCCCGTTTATCTCTCAGTGCACGGAGCACTTCTTTTGATCTGGGCCAGCTGCCCATGACGGCTGTCGGGAATCTTTTTGCAGTCAAGGATGTTTTCACTCCTTTCTAATAAACGATTGAGAACTCGATTGCGATCTCTACAGATTCCTTTAGGGTTTGGTAAATGGGAGACCGCTCCAATGTATTGGCCCAAATTCTTTCCAATTCCTCCTCGTCGCCCGGGGAGGAGATATAGAATGTACCGTGGATGCGTTTTAATTTTGGACTGCCTTCATCTTCAAGTTCCATATGGAATAACACATTTTCAAGACCGCTTTTAATCGAAATTTCCATTTGATCAATTTCAATATTACGTTTTGAAGCCCGGGCTTTATAGCCGACAACCAGATCAGCGGCGAGTGAACCGAGCAAATAATCAATGGCGCCGGGCGCATCCACCTTTGGACTAAAATCAGCCGGCTGTCCGGCAATAAAGGTATGATTGCGGGAGTGTACTTTTGCTGTTAAATCATCACCGATTTGAACACGGACACTCCATTCGTATCCTCTGGCAGCTTCCAAATCCTCTTGCAAGCCGGTTTGTTCAGAGCCTTTCCGAATAAAATAGCGGGTGGTATTGTCACCCGGTTCCGAACCGAGAAATTGGTGATTCACCATCCGGCACCAGGCCGGCAAATCTTCGGCCACCGTTCGTTCCCGGCTGCGCACTTCCAAAATTTGTCCGTTGGCAAGGGGGTCCATGGCCTTTTTTATAATTAAAAGCAGGCCTGAACCGCAGTCTAAATCCCCGCCGTCGCAAACTGCATTGGGCTGAAACATATCAATCACCACTTTTTAATAGGAAATGGATGCGGCACCCTGGCTTAAAAATTCAACGACCTTGGCACCGCCGACAATTGTTGCACCGTCAATAAGGTTCCCTTCGTCGAGATTGCGTTTTTTGAAACATGGACTGCATACCCAAATCGTCCCGCCTGCTTCCGTGAATTGGGCCATTAAGTCTTTTAACGGGGCAAATCCTTCTTCATGAATATCGTCGGCGTAGCCTTTTGAAGACAGATAAGCTCCTTCAACATTGAGAAATACGACTGTTTCTTGTCCGGAGGCCACCGCAGCATTGGCGACAACAAATGCCACTGTCGCTTTATCCGGGTCATTTTTTGCAACAGTTATGCTGACTAAAAATTTACCTGCCATTAAAAATCCTCCTCTGTTTTATTGTTGAAATTTTTGGCCGGGTCTGGTTATTTCCTGCAAAACCGCCAAATAATGTTCTTCCGGGTTTGCTTGCCTTCTGAGTATTTTTGTCAGAGACTGCCCTGCCGGACGGAATGCAATCATAAAGTTGCCGGATGAATTTCTAAAAAACCCTTTAGCCTTTTTTTATAAAAAAATGACTAATCTTTCCCTTGTCCCTGCGGTCAAGGAGGGTGTGATTTTGCATCCGGCACCAGGCGGGCAAATCCTCACGGGCACCGGGATCATAGGAAATAACCTCAATGATTTGTCCCTTGTCCATTTTTTTCATCGTTAAAAACAAATTCATAATTAACTCACCGCAGCCGGCCGGACCGGCATCATAAGTGAGGTCAGGGGTGTACTGCTCCATTTGTTTACCTCCCGTTGACATTTCCGTTCGTTTGGCGGCAAATACAGGAAATGACTCCCTCATATTATGAAGTAGTTT
>JANWJP010000120.1 GCA_025451895.1 Robertmurraya sp. | reverse complement strand
CGCTCGCCCGCGGAAAGCGAAGTGCCTGTAACGGAAATCAACAACCAAATTTAACAGAGCCAACTGAAAAAACACTTTTTTTCAGTCAAGGGGGTAGTATGCCCAATTTTCCATAGTTTGTAATAAAATTCCAGCTAATTTGATTGGATCCTAATAATTTGTATTGGAAGCCATCAAATTTCAAGGAATTTTAGGTTTAAATAAACGATGCCGTAAGGCTATGAATATTTCAGGATTAATATTTTAAATATTTAAGAAATGGAGTTGGGAAAATTGAAAAAAATCACAAAGCTTATTATGAGCTTTGCAGTTTTTGTTAGTTTATTCAGTTTCTCCAATGTTACAGCAGAAGCCGCTTCACAAGCGAAACCGCTTACTCTTCCCAGCGGTTATGGAAAGCTTACTTCAAATGTGTGGAGATCAGATTTAATCACCAGTGGAAATACCTATCAATTTGATTACCAAACATCAGCTGTTTATTCAGGAAATAAAACTGTTGAATGGATCAAAACATCTTGGGAAACATGTGCTTCCCTGCGAAATGGAGCATCCATGTCCATCGGTATCTCTAATGATGGCGTAACGGTTGGTGGAAGCTCTTCGTGGCAAAATGCATGTAAGAGTGCCTACTGGCTAAATACAAAAGGCCAAAAGGGCGCATATTCCGAAAGGAGAAATGCAGTTATCAAACCTAAAGCAGACTACCGATGGGGCACAGTCTCAATTCAAAACGAAGCAAAAGTAAAACTAAAGGGCGATGCAAGAACCTTTGCAATAAATGCATCTGTATAGGTTTTGAGTATGGCCGCTATATAAGTGATTGAATTCATTGATCAATAAGTATTGAAAAACTTGTAATCTATCAAAGGGGCTGTTTCACTGCATTTTTTAAAAAAAGTTTCTCAATTGAAGCAGTTAAACAGCCCTCTCTTTTCATGGAGATGATGGTGTGAAAAAACTTTTCTTGTTTTTATTCTTAATTCTTTTTATACTAACCGGCTGTGAGCAGGATGATAAAGAGGAATTTGTCCTCGGTTGCTTCGAGGAAAATTGCAAACTCGTCTATGACGGATTTGAATACCTTACATATCAACCTGATAAAATGTCTCAGACAGGTAAGGTTTCAGCAGAGGGAAATGATTTCCAATACCGGTTGTTCAACCATGATGACTATGTTACTCATGGTAATTCGCTCACAAATGGATTTAAGATCATGAAAAGAGAAAATGAACAGTTGCGGACTGTTTATTCTCACAATAATAACAATGAAGGCATCTATCCTTTTGCTTATATAAATGGCGATTATATCTTTTCTGTCATGGATTATTCCAAGGATACACAAAAATTTGTTGGCTTATTCCGTTTAAACGAAGAGCATAAATTAGAACAAATAAACACGGAAATGAGCGAAAAATCAGAGAGTATTTTCGGAGTAGGAATTTCTGCACATGATCAAATTTACACGCTTTTATATGAAAATGAAAAACAAAATTTATATAAAACAAATCTCTCCCTTTCCGAATTTGAATTAGTTGCAGAAGATGTAAACCGACCTCTTAGTACTTTATTCGATGAGGTATGTTATACAAAGGATCAGAAGCTTTTCTGCGGTCAAAAAATGATTAAGGAACTCACCCAGGATACTGCTACTGCATGGGTATTGGGTAACAGATATATCCTTGAGGTCGATGAAACAGCTTTTTATACCGTTCGGGACCTTGATGAGCAAAAGCTTCTTTTCTCAGGAATGGACTTTATCGGTTTTGATATAAAATCCTCTGAAATAATTATTTACTGTGATGGTGATGTAAAAATATTGGAGGCTGATTAGCATGGGTGTAATCCTGGAGTTTGAAAACATCGAAAAAAGATACAAACAAAACCCATTATTCCATCTAGACTATAGATTTCAGAAAACAGGGTTTTATGCCATTTATGGCAGCAGCGGAAGCGGAAAAACAACCCTGCTAAATCTTATTGCAGAATTCGAACAACCGGACAGCGGTCTAATAAGAAAAAACTTTAAAAAGCTGGAATATGTCATGCAAGAGCATATGCTGTTGACAAATATAACGGTCAGGGAAAACCTATATATCAAACTGAATATTTTAGACTATAAAACTGGTGAATACGATGTAATGATTGAGCAAATATGCAAAAAATTAAGCATTGATCACTTGGTGGATGAAAAGGTTTCTATTTTATCCGGCGGTGAGAAACAGAGAGTTTCCCTGGCAAGAGCATTGCTAAATAAGCCCGATTGTATCCTGTTGGACGAGCCCACAGCCAGTATCGATCACAACTTGAAACAAGATTTATTGCAAATACTGAAAGGGCTTTCATCTGAAATACTCATGATCGTGACAACACATGACCCGTTCGTAAAAGAATATGCTGATACAGTACTTTATTTGGAGAGGGGGATCTTCCATGAATAAAAAATTAGTAGTCAACCTCCTCCTTAAAAAGACGCACAGATTTCTTTTTATCTCGATGATCGCCCTGGTGGTTTCATTAACCGTACTAAACTTCATTGCTTCATTTATTATGCATCAATATGAAACACTTAACAGGGATTATTTTAATAATAGCAATGTAAAAGTCATCCATGTAGACAGCAAAGATGAAAATAATTTCACAACGGATATTGAGATAAAAGACACAGAATCGATTAATCAGCTTTTAAAAGAAAATAAACTGCATGAAAAAGCCAGAGCCTATCCCGTTTATTTTCTCCCTACTGTCTTTGATTCGACTGAAAAAACAGGCATTGCTGTAATGGGCGTTCATGAAGACCTTGCTTTTCTTGTCGGCGAAAATTGTCAGCTGAATGATAACAGTATTTGTGTCAATGAAAATGACAAAAAACAACTAACCATTGAAGTTCCTGTCATCGAGGAAAAAGATGGCGGTTTTATCTCAAGTCAATACATAGACGTTCAATATTCCGTTGAAGAAGGAGCCACAAGGGAAAACTCCATTATTATCCAGTCGGCGCCGGATACTAATCAGGCTTATGTCAATGAAAAAGAAGCGGAGAACTTATTAGGAATAATGTTTCAAAATTCGCCAAACAGTGATGAATACATACGGGAAACCCATTTACATAAAATTATTGTTTATGTAAAGGATGTAAAAGATGTTGATACGGTCGGAGAACTGTTAAAAAAGGAAAACTACTATACAAGTTATACCTTTAACAGTTTTGAAAACTTCTCCGTCAATCTCAGTGCGGCACAGCATATTCTCATTATGTTAAGCATCTTTTTCACTTTGGCATCCATTGTTATTGCCGTTTTACTGTTGGTTAATTATTTCCGGGTCCAAAGAAAAGAAATCGCCATTTTAAAATTGAATGGATATAATACAAAATCGATTCAAAGTATTTACAGCCGTTTAATGGCCGTCATCCTTTTGCGGGTTTTCATCATCTCGATTGGCATCTATGCTTTAAACCTTCTTTTTAAATGGATTCCTGTTGCACTAAGTCAATTTTTACTAGTGGGGCTGTTAAATATCATCATCCTTGTGATTACTTTATTCCTCTCCTATATTTTTGGAATAAAGAAAACTGCCGGCATGGAAATGGCGGATCTGCTGAAAAAAGGCAAAGAATTTGACTAGGGACATAAGGAAATTTATTAGAACTATAAATAAATGTATCTGTCCGAATAAAGAAATATTGTTTATTAAGGGAGTAAAAAAGGAGAAGTGACTACAATGAATAAAAAACACAAATTAATTTACCTGCTTCTTACATTTATATTATTATTTTCAACTGCACCATTTCAATTTACTACTTTAGCTCATGCTGATACTGAATCAGTTAATAAGTCTTATCATTCTGAAAATCCATATATCCAAGTATACAAAAATAGTCTGGAACAAACTGTTATTAAGCAGAATCCAGATCCTCTTGTAGACCCCGAAGTTGAAAACAGGACTATATTAAGTACATTGGAACTATATTACGAGTTAGATAAGAAAGTTTCAGATCTATTATCCACTTATTATCAAGATGCAACAACATCTGAAGAAATAGTTTCTGTTCATCGGAAAGATAAGATTAATGCAATGAATAAAATTATGAAGATATATGATTCCGTTGAAGATGAGAAAACAAAAGAATTATTATTGGATTATTTAGACCGATATGCAATAGGGCCGAATGATATAAATGAAGAAGTCTTGAGTTTTCTTGATAAGAAAACTGAAAAGGAAAAACCAGTAGAATTATCGGCAGCATATAACGGTGAGGGGGCTGCGGACTGGGCATATAATAACTATGATTCTTATCGTAGAGATTATCCTAGATTTACTGGAGAATTTGGATCTGACTGTACCAACTTTGTTTCGCAAGCCATACACATTGGTGGGGGAAAGCCAAAAGCAGGGAATTGGTACGTTTATAGAAAGAATTTAAAGTATTGGGAAATTAATAGCGCTTATGAATTAGATTATAGTTGGGATCTTTCTGATCCAAGTCCTTGGATTAGCGTTAGAGAATTTGTAAAATATTGGAGAACTAAGTCTGGTGTGGTTTTTTATCTTACCGAATATTATAAAAAGAATCATAAAAAAATCTATACTACTACTGACATTGATAGAGGTGATGTAATAATTTTCTATAAAGGGATTGCTAACGTGTTTACTGTTCCAACTCATGCAATGATTATTTCGAAAAAAGATTCCAAAAATTACGACTTCAAATTAGCAGGGCATTCAAACGAAAGACAGGCGTATCCTCTATTGAAAGCAATAGAGAGCTATGCAGAAATTGAGGTCTTAAAAATTAAATAAAATTGTAGGGATTTTTTGTCAAATGTTTGGGTATCTTTTGTGGGTGAAATGCATTTCACCCACAAAAGGTAAAGTTCGAAAAGAAACCTTTATAAAAAATGCAGTAAAACAGTTCTGTTGTCGAGAAATAGGTTTTTCATATACTTTTGATCATTTAATTTCAGCTACTTTGAATATTAGGTGTAGGCTTAGGTTTTCTGTTCCTTTTTATGTAGAAAAAATGACTGATCTAAAATTCATTTTATTTTGAATATAATGATAAAAAATGGATATTGTAATATTATAAAAATACTATTAATGATTGGGGGTTTAAAAAATAAAGAATTGATGAGGAATTAAGTCGCGGCTTTTATTAGGGGAAGAGAAAAAATTTTAAATGGCACCGCTTCGGATTTTTGGCAGTCTGTTCATCAAAAGGAATGGAAAGGAGCGGGTAAATGGACAGGTTTTCATGAAAATAAGAATGAAATTGGTGAAGGGGGAAATGTTTTGAAAAGGATTTTTCTATTAGTATTTATGGCGATTTTGCTGGCCGGTTGTGCAAAGAGTGATCAAGTGGATGTCAACTATACAATTTCAAAACAGGATGAGGCTTTGATAGAAGAATACATCAATCAAAATTTATACGAACCTGTAAGTGACGCAAAAATACATAGTATCTTTGAAGTGCTCGGCAGTAATATGAGCAAGGGAGAACTGTATCTTTGGGTAATTGTGCAGGAAGTTGATCAAGAAAGAAATAAAACCGGGACGATATTATCCGGTCCGGTTTTATTGAAAGTAAGACAAGGAGAGGAAGGACTTCAAGTTCTTAAACACAAAGAGCCGAGAGATGGTGTCCAGTATAATAAGGATATTAATAAGATGTTTCCAGAAGAAGTCAGAGAAAAAATTACATACTTTGATTCGGCTGAACTGATGAAGCAGTTGGAAGAGCAGTACTAACCCTTGCCCGATTATTATAAAAGTGGTCTGCGGGATAGTTTTTGTGCAGACACAGGCAACTTTGGCTATGGAAAGCCAGTGTATGTTCCTATAGCTGAAATCTAGTGAGGCAGAGACTTTTTTCAGATTGATAGGTAAGTACTCCGTTTCGCTATCGAAAAGTTTGCAAATTTAGCATTCTAGGATAAGTTTTTCTTCTTTTTGTTTACAGGCGCTTAATAAAAAGGATTTAAGGAGATAAATAAGCCGAGTTTTCATCGTTATCATCTCCGTGAAAAAGGGGCTGTTTAACTGCATCAAAGGAGAAAATAGTGCAATGAAACAGCCCTGTTGCCGGATTTTAAGTTTTTTAGTCATTCATACAGTGATCCGTGCACATTAAAACTTAAATATTAACCCCAAGCCATTTTCTGAACCTTATAGCCGCATCTCCATCTGGAATAATCCCGCTGTCAGGGCTGGTTGTGAAAGGGAACCATTGCCAATCTTCGGAGCCAACAAAACCTAATCTTGACCAATGATCAAGTAATTCAATAAAGTTATTGGCCATAATGTATCCGTGTCCTTCTCCATCATCATGACTGAGATAGACGATAGGTGCATCATCGCCGCTTGTGTTCATATCAAAGGCTAAATAATCACCATTTTCAACGTCACAAAATGCCAGTTTATTATGCCAGACCTTATCATATTCATCTTCCGGATCAGGGAAAACAACTCTAACCGAATCTAAGCGATAGTTATCAATTTGTGGAAGAAGTTTTAAGTTCCAATTGAATATCCCGCAGAAAATTTCCCTAAATTCTTCCGGTATTTCAATATTTTCAGGGAAGAACCAACGTATACTGAAATTTGCGGAGAATTCCATCAGAACCCTTTTAAAACTTTCCGGCAGATTAACTCCAAGCTGTTGTTCT
>JANWJP010000119.1 GCA_025451895.1 Robertmurraya sp. | reverse complement strand
CACATTACAAATTGGCAGTTTAGCCGGTGAAGAGCAAACAAATGTATCGATCACACTTCTTCCGGTAAGCACGCAGTTGACTTGTTTAACTGCCACCGTCAACTCACGGGAGACAGATCAAAACATGGATAATAATTCTATTAATTTCTGTCTGTTGGTGACAGAAGTGGCAAGAATAACTGCAAGCACTGTAGTAAGTTCTTCCACCATAAACGGAAGGGTGTCCAAAACCGTCGAGACCGATACTCCAATCACCAGCGCACAAATTGTTGATATCAGAACGGAAACGAAAAAAGTCTCTACACCAAATCGTTCTGGAATGATCCTCGTTGAAGTCGAAACTAAAATTACAGGGAATTATCTTTTGTCCAACGGACGCAGAAATAAATTTTCCATGAAATCTACCGATGAAGTCCGCTTAGAGGCACCTTCGGGAACGACTGTTTCCAGTGCAAATTTGTCTTCCAACATCAGCTTTGATCAACATAAGAAAGGGAAATCTGTCATCACAGTCACATTCCGAAATATTGTTGAAGCCTCGAGAAATACGATCGTGACTGTTCCTGTCATTGATTCAGAATAAAACGCGTATAAACCCAAAACCATGATTTTATCAACTGACTCATCTCAATTATTCATGCGAACCGTCCGCTCTCGTTTGTCATTACGTCTGTAATGGCCGGCCTGAACGGCTGTGCCTTGAACCATGCAATATTTCTTCACCCAATTCCTTTCAAACGCCTGATTCTAAACCTTTTTTTGGATGACAAATTTTCGAAATGTTTTTAATAATATTTTATAAAATTATAAGCCTGCACATCTCTTCTTAAAAAATCTTTACATGTTGGCAGCGGGATCCCCGTTAAGATCTTTTTAACGCAAAAGCAGTCCGGTTATACCGCTCCCACTGGCATTACAAAGGGGCACAACAATCATTCTGGGAAAATAGCCCAGTTCACTTTGGACTGAGCTATTTTTTTGTTAAAACTGAAAATTACCAATAATACGGGTATCCATAATACGGATATCCGGGTCCATAACCATAGTAAGGGGGAAATAAAGTACTGGCAAGCAACCCTCCGGCAAAACCCCCTAAAAAGGGGCCGAAACCAAAACCTCCCCATCCCCATGGCCTCCAGAATCTCGGCGGTCTGCCAAAAAAACCTCTCTCTCCGATTCCTTGCATTTGAAAGGGCATTGGATGATGATGCATATCTCTAATCCTCCTCAATTATGATTATCCATAGTGTATGTATCACGCAACGAAAATGGATAGATAGTTGCCTAATTTAAATAAAAGTGAAGTTCTGTTTTTTTTGGAGTTCAGCTTATGAAATTTTTTTCTTTCAAAATATGTTTAGTAAAAAGGTCGAAAATAATTGACTTTTTTGCAAAATAGGTGTATAAAATAATTAGAAAGGTCAAAGATAGTCAAAGTCAAAGTTTTTCCATCCAAGCTCAAACCTTAACTAAATTAGTTCTGAAAAGGATACGAGGAGGGTTTCTTATGTTTCCTTTTTTTAACAAAGATTTCTTTAAATCGATGTTGGAAAATCAAAAGGAATTGGAGATGAAAGCTCCGAACGGCGCAATTTACCGTTTCTCCACCAACAGCATGGATGACAAAACATTTGATCAGTTCCGCCGGAAGTTGGAAGAGGCAGCAAAAAATAATGACCAGGAAGCTTTTGACAAAGCATGGAATGAATTTACCGGCAAATCTCAATTACTGCCAAACATTGAAACAGAAATTAAGAAATTCCATAGCGATATGCAAAAGTTCTTCCAGGAAACAAGTTCCTTATTCAAAAATTTCGATTTCCCGATGTTAAGCAGTCCCTTCTTCTCAGAACGACAAGCATTAACTGAAGAGTCTATTGACAGACAAATTGAGCACTATCAAAGAAAAATTGAAGAACTGCAAAACAAGAAAACTCATATTGACAAGGAGAAAAAGAAACTCGAAATTCAAGAAAAAATCAAAGAAAAGAAAGACAGCTTGGATGCCAAACTGGATGAGTTTGAGAAAAACCTTGACAATGATAAAATGAAGAAAAGACTAACCGACGAAATGACCAAATTAAACGAAGAAATTAAACAGCTTGAAAAAGAACTTGAAAAACTCCAATAATATAAAAAACGCAGGAAATCCATTAAATGATTTCCTGCTTTTTTTCTGCTGGAAAGTTTTTTCTTCCATGGTTACGAGACGATCTCATGGCTGTTTTGTCCGGAAATAATGCCTTCCGGATTAAGGTCTTTTAATATTATTTTCCAGCATATGATTAATTGTTATTTTTAACATTTCAGGATAATACTCGGAAAAAAAGTCTCTGTTTGTGGTTGTTTTATGATGGCGATAGAAGTGTATGAGCTTTAAAATCAATGAAGTTTTTACTGCGGCGGGGATGATAAGCAAATCTATTACGGAAAAATACCCTCCGTTCGCCAAAGGCAGAACAATCCCGGCAAGCATATCATTGCTATCCGGTTCCGCAAATGTGTATTGAGGGATATAAGCAATTTTAAAACTGCCGGTTTCAAATATATCAAACAGGCAAAAGACTCTCTTGGATGCCATATAAACGATATCAAAAAAACCCGGATTGACATATTGCCATCTGGACAATGTCTGCTCAAGAAGCGGTTTCTTCCGTATTTTCCCGCGCCTTGTCTGCAAAAACTGCCGGTAAATCGTTTTATTGCCGGGACAGCAGTCACGTGAACAGAAGATCAGCCACCAAATATAATAGGGGTAATAAAACTCTTTTTCTTCTTCGCTCATGTTAAATTGGCTGAAAAATTCCTCCGTCTTCGGCATAATCACATGTCCGAAATAATCCAGAGAAAAACAGGCCAAATCCTGACTGATCAAATATAATTCATCATCAATTTTTTTCGTGATCGGTACAAATTTTAAAGAATATTGCTTCAAATGGATCTTCCTTTCCTGGGAAATCAATAACGTGCAGAAAGAAAATCACAATAATAACCTCAATTACAGAAAGACAGTTTTATTTTCATCGTTATTTGGGAAATATACGTGTTCATATGTTAAAAAAGCTGCATGGAAGGTCAATGAATGAAAGGTACGTTCATTGCGGGGAACTATTAGAGAGATCTGAAAAAGTAGTCAAACAATGCAAAAGAACAGATAAATCACCGTCAATCAGGCATTCGTTTTAAATCACTCCTTTCCCGGAGCATTGTCCGTTTTTCAACTTTTTTTACAATCAATCTCCTCCTCTCAGAAATTCTTCTTACATTATTCGTCAAAGTTTTCCGTTTTCCTTCTTGTTTCGAAAATTTTTTCCAAAAAATTTTTTATCCTTGTTCATTTTATCCCCTGAGCAGGCAGACCCTTTGAATGATTTTTACCCCATTATGCAACTTATTTAAATAACAAATATACGATGGAACAATAAAAGCCATAGACTCAGCCACGCAACCCCAAATGAAAACTTTCGCAAAGAAAAACAGCCCCCGCAGAAATTTCCGCAGAAGGCTGATACATTTTACTTGCTCTTATTTTCAATTCAGCGGATAATGGCCGGCACCATGGTATCCCCTTCAATGACGGGCGTATAATTTCCACCGCTCTCTTTCCGTTGCAAAATTTCTTCAAAGAGTTCCTTCGTTTCCCGGCTGTCTTTTCGATTAAAAATAACCGTCCTCTCCTCTGTTTCAATATAAATAAACGGAGGATGGTCTTTATTCACAAACAATTTTACCTTGCCCAGTTCACTCGTACGAAAATATCCCTTTAAATTTGCACCGACTGCGGCTCCATTCGTCCGCCTTTCTATCGTCGGCAATTCTTCTTTTAGTTCAATGGTTTTGATTGAATCCCAGGCATAAACCTCTCCATACATGCCATGAATTTTTACGCCTTCATCAAGAATCGTTACTTTTGTTGATTGCGAGGTGATAAACATAAGTACCCCCACAAAGATGAAGCTGACCACAACGATACTAACCGGCAAAACCTTTTGCTTTCGGGCGCCCTTTCGAAGTTTGCCCTTTTCATCAACGATATTCCCGTCATACTTTTGAGCTTTTGCCATTAAATAAACCGTTGAAATGGCAAAAAATATAATGGCCGGTGTAAGTCCCTGCTTTATCCCGAAGCCAAAAAGGATGCCGACAATGATTAGTACAGCGCCGTTGACATAGGAATACAATCCCATCAGCCGGCCGAGCCCTTCCACATCAACTTTTGCCTTTTTTTCTTCTGACATCGTATTGTAGCCGGCAATAAGAAAATGCATTTTAAATACGTGGACCGCCAAACCGATCCCAATAAATATTAACCCAATAATAATAAAAATCCACATATGAGAACAAACCTCCACAGTTTCAATCGATGACACGGTTTTTTCCGGTATTAAAATCAGACAGTCTCTGTTTTCTAATCCCACGGACCCGCCTTTATTCTTGCATAGACAAATCTTCTTTTTTTATACTACAATAACTACTTGACCGCCATCTACACTAAATCCGGAATCGCCAAATACTGTTCACAACTATGACCTAAAATGAAATTTCTTTAATAAAATATCTGACTAACACGAACAATCATGCTGAAAGGAATGAAAATTTTCCACAACAACTCCCGCCTTGCCTTCAAAAAATTCCGTCAATCTCAAGTTGGACAGGTTATAATAAATACAGTTTATCCCTTCCTTAATTAAATTAAGCGGCATCGAATATGAAGAATACGTCGACGGGGCGATTTTACCACTCATCCCTTCCGCCGACATAGCGATAGTGAAATCAATCCCGGCAGAACAAGATTTATATAACATTTTTGATTTAGGCTATATAGTAAATGAGTTCATCTGTTGGAGGAGAATTTAAAACGGATCATTGAGAATAATCCAATCATATTAACAGGTTTCATTCGGCATATCCCATATACGAAACTGTTGATGATGCCTTATGGTATTAATTTTCAATAAGGAGTTTTGTCCATTGACCAGTAACATAGAGAAAAAATATAAAAGCATATATCAAGACATGGAGTTTGAACGGAAAGAATTATTTAAAGCACTCAGCGAAAAGTTGAAAATTGAAACAGTCCTGTATCCCGGCAGCAATATTCACATTACTCCCTCATTTTATTTTCAACATGTAATCTATGTAGACATCGCAGATAATGCCGCCGGCTTTTTTGCTGATCGGGACGGAGTTGCCGGATTGATTCAAAAAAATAAAGTTTATAAGCAGGCTCCCTATTTCCGGTTTATCCATCAGGATTTCACCCGGCCGCTTCCCTTTAAAGAATGTGCATTTGATTTGCTTCTGGCTTTATTTGCTGGCGGAATTACAAAAGCTTGCAACAAGTATATAAAAAAAGGCGGCTTTGTATTAACGAATAATCATCAAAATGATGCCGTTGACGCTGCAAATGATCATACTCTGATTCCGGTTGCCCTAATTGCCAAACAAAAAGGAAAGTATGCTTTCTTGGAGATTGATGAGTATTATTTTTCAGAACTTATGCAGGGAGGTTCCGGGAAAATGTTAAAAAACAGTCCGCGGGGCGGGCTGAAATATATAGAAAACGAAACTTTTTTTCTCTTTCAAAAAACAGCCGAATAAACTTCAAGAGCGACAGGAAGAGCGGCTTTTGAGCCGCTTTGTCCTCATGAACCCCTTACAACGCAATACATTCTTTACCCCGCGTGCAAAAACATTTCCCCGGAAAAACAGAATTTCCCTATCACAAACTGCCTGCGCTAACAAACCAGTGCTCATTGCCAATAAATCAATTAGTTTTTCCAATAAATAGAGTAACAGACAAGGTAAGTGAAGTTGGTAAATGTGCACTTTTGAAAAAATAAAAAGACCACCCTCAACAAAATGAAAGTAGTCTGTTTTATTATTTAACCATGCAAAAACCTGCGGCCTTAGTGAATTTTCCCGAAAACAGCTGGTTTTTAAAACAAACAATTTGAACCTTTACAAAGTTTTGATCCAGTTACTTCCGCAAAATTTTCTCCATCGCTTTTCCTTTTGCAAGTTCATCGATAAGTTTGTCTAAATAACGAATTTCCCGCATCAGCGGTTCTTCAATTTCCTCGACCCGGACTCCGCAAATCACGCCCTTGATTAATGAACGGGAAGGATTCAAACCTGGCGCTTCTGCGAAAAAGGTCTCAAAGTCAGTCTTTTTTTCCAAATGCGCTTCAAGTTCTTCCTGGCTGTAGCCTGTCAGCCAGCGGATAATTTCATCAACTTCGGCTTTCGTCCGCCTCTTTTTTTCTGCTTTTGCAATATAATGGGGATAAACACTTGCAAAACTCATTGTATAAATACGATGCTTGGTCATTGGCTGCCCTCCCTCGTTATTCAGTTAAATCAACCACTCATAAGATTACTGCCATAAAAATACTTTTAACCACACTTATTATACGGGACTTCTCTTAAAATCTGCAAATTAAGCCAAGGACCTTCCACAAATATTCCAAGAATCAGTCCTATCCATTTTCTAAAAAAGCACCTTCCTTTATTCAGGAAAGATACTTTAACCACTCTTCTAAATCAAACATTCATACGTTTCGGGCAAAGATTTTAACTCCACTGGAAACTCGAAGGGATCTCCAACTTCATCATAAAGACCATTAATTACATCCAGGTCAATGATTTGCATGAAATCCAAAAATCCCTCCACTATTGCCTGCTTCATGACCGGAACCGGAATCCACTCTGTATATTTGTCGTAATACTTTAATGAACTTGCGGATTACTCTTATCTTCATTATTAATAAGATAATGAATGGTATGTACCATATTAAAGAGAAATTTTTGTTTATAATTAAAAGGATCATAGTGATAGTATCTAATAAGACCCATCCAGACACTATGCAAATCATCCGAGTCCAAAATTTTTGTCCGTACCTCAACGTTGATTATGAAAGAAATCCCGCCCTAGATCATACCACCATTCATTTTATATTGACGGGCATATACCTCTTTACAATAAGGAGCATCCAAACCAATCCAATAGTCCCCCGTTTCATAATCGCTATAAGGGAAGTCCTCCAAATATGTTTTAATTTTAACTTTCAAAATTCCATCCTCCAGTTTCAGAGATATTTAATACAGGTTTCTCCCCCGAATGCAGCATCTGCACCAGCCTCATCCGGGCACTGGGATAAAGGCAACTTTTCAGCCGATGCTACAAATAAAAAGGAATATTTTGATCGATTTTAATGCAATTTTTATAGTGTGTTCGTCTTTTAAAAAGTTCTGGCGCGTGGTTCCACACTTCTCCATAAATACATAGTGGCATAGCTTAGATAAGGCTCCCAGTCCTTTTTATATTGCTCCATTTCCTCATATGTAGGCTTTCGTTCCAAATTGTAGAGTTTTTTAATCGCATTTTGAATACCGATATCTGCCATCGGAAAAAGATTTGGCCTTCCCAGTCCTGCAAGCAGGAAATTTTGCACTGTCCACGGACCGATGCCGCGGTATTTGATTAAGACCTTCATTATTTCTTCATCCGGCTGCTTTTCAAGAGCTAAAAGATCCAACTTGCCTTCTGCGATTGCTGTTGCAATTCCAATCACATATTCCGCCTTGCGTCCGTTGAACTGCAATTTTCGCAAATCTTCCACAGTCAAGTCTACGACTGTCTCCGGCCTCGGAAAAAAATACACACCGTCCTTTTCAAAACCGTATGTTTTAACGAAGCGTTCCGTCAATGTTTGTGCAAATGCCATATTGATTTGCTGATGGATGATGCATTTTATGAGGCAGCTGTACGGGTCCCTGTCGAGAATAAGCGGTGTACCCGCAAATTCATCGAAAATTGGCTTAAGATCTGTTTTTTGAAAATGATTATGTATTTCCTTTAATGATACATCCCATTGAAAAAGCCTGTACAACTTCTTCAATGCTTCTTGTCTGTTTATCAGGGACAATCCTTCCACCAGAAACTCAGGCTCCCATGTCGTTCCTGTCGCTTGTACAGACAGCACCTCAGGTTCACCTGCAATCCAAAGGGGCACGCTGACTTTTCGTTCATCTATATTCACAGGCCAAAGCGGATCAAGGGCAAACCTTTCCAAGACACTGTCAAAATTATAAGGACCTTCAATTTTGATGATTTCCACAATAACCGTTCCTCTTTCCGTTTTTCTCAAATTATACCATGATTTCTGCAGGGCAATGCCAAAAGCCCGATTTTATATAAGCAATCGGGCTTGGATTTTAAATGCCGGCATGTTGTATTGTAAATATTTTTAGTACTGTTTTTATATCCGGCCCTGCCTTACAGGCGGGTCATTTTTGCGAAGATAAGTTCCATCATTAAATCACTGTGTACCGTCTGTGGTCAGGCGGCATAAAACGCTTCTCAGTTTTTGTATTACGCAAGTTAGTCAAAAAATAACGGAAGATCAAATCTTTTTTTCATGACAAGATGATCGAGGCTTTTAAAAGTATAACCCTTTTTCTTCAAATCTTTAATAACCTTTTCAAGTGCTTCAGCGTTATCTTTGGAAACAGTGTGCAGCAAAAGGATAGCTCCGGGATGAATTTGCCTCATAATATTGTCGTACGCATATTTCCAGCCCTTCTGATTGTTTGTATGCCAATCAACAAAAGCCAATGACCAGAAAATATGCGTATAGCCTTCATCATTGGCCAGTTTTAAAGTCCGGTTGCTGAATATTCCCCTTGGCGGTCTGAGGTAGTTCATTTCCTTGATACCCGTTATTTCCTCAGCTTTTGCGCGAACCCGCTCCAGTTCTTCCTTAAATCTTTCATCGCTGACAGTGGTCAGGTCAGGATGATTCCATGAATGATTTCCGATAATATGTCCCTCCGCAGCCATTCGTTTCACCAGTTCAGGCTGGCTCTCCAAATAATGTCCCGTGACAAAAAAGGCCGCCGGCACTTTCTCCCTTTTCAGAACATCAAGAACATCTTTCGTATAGCCATTTTCATAACCGTTATCGAAGGTTAAATATATGATTTTCTGATTTTCATCCCCTTTGTAATAAGCATCATACTTTTCAAGCACTTCATCCAAAAGGGGACCCGCCTCGGCCGGCTTTTCATGCCGCCCCTTCTTAAACCCCCAATGAACAGGCGAATTTCCCGGTTCCGCCAAAACAGGCGGGGAGGCAAAAATCATCAAAATAAACGTAATTAAAAATACCTTAATGCGAGACATCCAAAATATCCTCCTAAATACATTTTGTTATATTTTTTGTAACCTGGAGGAAAACATAACAAAAATATTTCATAAAAGAGAACAATTAGACGAACCTTCTGTGAAACAATTTGTGAAACAAGATTTTTCGACAGGTGACAGGCACCCAAGAAAGGGTGCCCCGCAGCGGAGCACCCCTTTTTATCCTTTATTTAATGTTGTATTCCTTAATTAGAATACCGGGTCTTTGAATTGAGCCAGTTTTTCGAGTGAGCTGAGTTCCACGTCTTTGTGGAGGCTGTTTCCGTGGGAGTCCATGGTGACTACTGCTGTGAATCCTTCTACTGTCAGATGCCACATGGCCTCAGGAATACCAAATTCAGTAAGGTCTACGCCATCAACGGATTTGATACAGTCCGCATAGTATTGGGCTGCACCGCCGATTGCGTTCAGGTAGACGCCGCCGTGTTCTTTTAAAGCGGCAAGTGTCTTTTCACCCATGCCGCCCTTTCCAATTACAGCACGGATGCCGAATTTCTTCATAATATCGCCTTGATAAGGCTCCTCACGAATACTTGTTGTCGGTCCGGCAGCTTTTACATGCCATTTGCCGTTTTCATCTTTCAGCATAACCGGTCCGCAGTGATAAATGATTTGTCCGTTTAAATCAACCGGAGAATCATTATCCATCAGATATTTATGAATAGCGTCGCGTCCTGTGTACATTCTTCCGTCGATTTGTACAACATCGCCGACTTTTAACTGACGGATTTGTTCTTCGGTAATCGGAGCCTTTAATTTAATCACCTTTGTTTCAGTTTCCTGAACAGCGGCTGCTGTTTCTTTTTCAGCCTCAGATGGGCCAAAATCAACATCTTCGCCGTCTTGATACATCCATTCCGTAATTTCACCTGTTTCCGGATTAATATATACTCCGGCACGACGGAAGGCCCAGCAGTTATAGGCAACAGAAACATAAAAGCTGGCAGGAATGCGGTTCATGACGCCGATTTTACAGCCCAGTAAAGTTGTTTCTCCCCCGAATCCCATTGTTCCGATTCCAAGCTTGTTGGCATTTTCCATAATATATTCTTCAAGCTTGCGAAGGTCTTCATTTGGATTCACATCATCAACAGGGCGGAACAGTTGTTCTTTTGCCAAATCATAGCCTGAGGAACGGTCGCCTCCAATACCGACACCAATAAATCCGGCACTGCACCCTTGTCCTTGTGCCTGATAAACAGAGTGGAGAATACATTTGCGGATGCCGTCAAGATCCCTGCCTGCGCGGCCAAGTCCTTCAAGCTCTGCCGGAAGGCTGTATTGAATATTTTTGTTTTCACAGCCGCCGCCTTTTAGAATGAGGCGAACTTCAATATAGTCCTTTTCCCATTGATCAAACTTAATAACCGGAAGACCTTCTCCAAGATTGTCGCCGCTGTTTTCTCCCGTGAGCGAATCAACGGAGTTGGGTCTCAGTTTTCCATCCATGGTTGCCTGTGCAACCGCTTTTTTAATTGCCTCCTTTAATTCAAGCTGATTGACGCCGATTGGAGTTTTAATTTTAAAAGTAGGCAAACCTGTATCCTGACAAATAGGGGAAATATTTTCTTCTGCCATCTTTATATTTTTAGTAATTGTGCTTAAGCTCATTGCGGAGCGGGTTCCTGCATTTTCGCGGATCGTTGCTTCTTTAATGGCACGGCGCACATCCTTGGGCAAATTCGTGGATGCTTCAACAACGAGTTTATACATACTTTCCTGGAATTTTTCAATATTCACGAGTCTTTCTCCTTTCCCTCTACCATTAATCCGTTAATTGTCAAATTTTTTATGAATTTTAAAAATAGTTAGCCTTTTTAATTATACCTTTATTACATTTTTTATAAAAGCTAAAGATTTCTTTTTATGAGAAGAAACGGCAGTTTTTTTACTAAAATTAAGCATTTTGCAAAAAAATAGCAAGAATGACAACATCCTGCGATGTTTGGTCTTGCCGGATACTTATCCTTTTATCGCCACCCTTAAAGTTTATTTTTTATGCTTCTTATATGGAAAAAGCACAAGCGCCTTACATAACCTCCATGAACAAAGGCCAGTTATCATGGATGAAATTTTTACACACAAAAAGACCGCCGGACAGTAATCCGGGACGGGCACTTAAATCCCGGTATTTTTTTTACAATCCCCAATAGGATACCGGAGAAACTGTTTCTCCGACTTGTACGGTACCGTAAGCAATCTCCTGTTCAGTCATATTCGGAAGAGCCCGTTCTGCCGGCTGAAAGCGGCGCCGGTGCTTGAAAGAAATGGAATAAAATGCAGATGCCATTCTGGCCGGCATTGCTTTTTAAAGAGCGCGGTGCTTAAACTCACGGCATTTTGCTTCGATTTCGTCCAAAATTTTAATCAGCCGGTCAATGTCATCAGTATCAATCGTCTCCGGCTCTATGGCATCGAGTAAATCTGCAAACATGCTCAGACGGTAATTTAAAAAAGCCAATTGTCCCTCTTTATTTGTAATTGGGTTTCCCACATCTTTCTCCCCTTTCTCCGGTTGTTTTCATGCTACATAAATTTTTCCTTTTAATCAATGAACATTCTCGCAATTTTAAGGAAAAAAACCATAAATTGAAAAATGACAAAGAATTTTACGAAATTAATTGACAGAATGAACATACAATTCGATAATGGCAGAGGATTCAATTTTAAGTCTCAGTACAGCAATGTATTTTCTTGTAATTCATAAAATTTTCAATATTTTCCCCCAAACAAAACAAACTTAAGACCGTACCTTCATTTATAATAGTTTAGATAAGGCGGACAGACCACAACAATTTTTATGGACATCTGAAAAAATGTGCCCAATACCGGCATTCTTCTCACTAGTCCGAATTTCAAATGATAATGATGACAGCTTTCCATAAATTGGGGATAAAAGTCCTCTTTTTTTGAAAGTTTACAAATATATTTTTTACGATTCTTTAAGGAGAGATATAGATGGAAATAAGCAGCACAACAAGGATTTCACCCAGCTATGATCCCTGGGAGGCTTACCTGGAAATTGAAAAATATGGTGAGCTTACATTAACAAATATTGAGTTTACAACAACGCATTTATGCAACCTCCGCTGTGAGCATTGTGCCGTCGGGTATACGTTGCGGACAAAAGATGATGAAGCTTTGCCGCTCGATATGTTAATTAAAAAACTCGATGAAATTCCAACCCTCCGCTCTTTCAGCATTACCGGCGGAGAACCGATGTTTTCACCAAAATCGGTTGATAACTATGTGGTCCCGCTTCTGGAATATGCCCACTCCAGAGGACTGAGAACGCAAATTAATTCCAATTTAACACAACCGATTGAAAGATATTATAAAATCATCCCTTACCTGGATGTCCTGCATATTTCTCATAACTGGGGAACCGTTGATGACTTTGTTGAAGGCGCCTTTGCAAGAATGGAACGGAAGCCGCCCCGGGAAAAGCGGGCAGCCTATTTTAAGAGAATGATTGAAAACAGCCGAATCCTGGCAGAGGAAGGTGTTTTTATCAGTGCAGAAACGATGATCAGTAAAAGGACCGTGAACCATTTAGAACATATTCACTGGCAAATTGTTGAGGAAATGAAATGTAAAAGACATGAAGTTCATCCCATGTATTCCGTTGATTTCGCTTCCTCCCTTGAGGTATTAAGCCTTGATGAAATTCGTGCGTCCATCCATCATTTGCTTGATGTCCGGGATAAAAATACATGGATGCTGTTCGGTACGCTGCCTTTCTATCCTTGCAGCGATAAAGAAGAAGACCTTGAACTATTAAAACGTTTGTACGCAAGTAAAAATGTAACGCTGCGAAATGATCCGGACGGCCGGACCCGGCTTAATGTGAATATTTTTACCGGAGACATTATTGTTACAGACTTTGGCGATGTTCCGCCATTAGGAAATATCCTTAACACCGGCCTTCAGGATGCTTATAAAAAATGGATGGAAACTGATTTGGCAAAAAGTTTAACTTGCCATTGCCCGTCTGTCCGTTGTCTCGGTCCAAATGTGCTGGTGAAAAACTGCTATTATCAAGATGTAGATTTTGGAAAGCTTAAAGCTAATATTTCCCTTTAAGCTGTTAACAAGCAGTGTTGTTTAAGGAATAAAAAATTCCCCTGATTTTGTGAAATCACACAGTCAGGGGAATTTTTCATTAGATGCTCTATTATTAAATACTATTCCGGAATTCGCACGATATGTTGTAGTGAATGGGCTTGCAGCCTTCATCAGTACCCTGAAATCCTACTGCGGCTGTTCTGCCGCCAAAAAACCGAATGAAACATGATCCTGAATAGGAATCCAGGCCCCAATGCCTTGTGTAGTCACATTTTTTACAATGAGACGTTTTTTGCTTCCCTTTAGCATCAGGTACACTTCTCCATAAGTAACCTTTCCTTTTTCATTGACTGCGGGAGCATATCCGAACAAATAGCCAAGGCGCTTCGGCGGGATATTGTATACCCGGTCATTCTTTGTTCCAGCCCCCACTATCGTTTCAAAAGCTAGAGGCAAATTCGTATTTTCAGCTGCTGTCATCAGCATCATCTTTTTCACTTGTTCCGCTTTTGGGATCTTCGCCGTCAAACCCCCCCTGATGATTTTTTGCTGTTCCTGGACATAATGGATTTGATAATTTGCCGTTCCGCCCCGATTGTCATAATAGTTTGTATTTATTTTTTGATATTCCCAATTCGGACTTGTTTCTGATGACTCATAGTTTAGCGGCCATCTCCCCAGGTAGATGACTGCCCTGTAGCCAAGGGCAAAGGGAGTGCTGTTAACCGAAGTTTCATTGAGCATTTTTATTAAATCGGGATTCTCTATTTTTACTTTTGATGTGTTAAGCAGTTCCGCCGTAAAATCACTTGGCTGCAATTTTGGCAAATTCTGCGTGGGATTCGGATAGGTGTTTTCTTTTGTGATTGTGATCACCGAATTCGGAATTTGGACAGTTTGTTTTTGCTGTTCAGCCTGTTTTTCCCCGTTCTTCTCTTTCTCAGCAAAAACAAGTAAACCGGAGTAAAGCATGATGAAAAGAAAACCGATAATCATGACAGATAAAAACTTTTTCATTGCCTGAACTCCTTTCAGTTATTTCGAATTACATGATTAGTTTTTTCGGAGTTCTTCCAGATTATCCATTTTTTATAAAAGCTTTTTCAGATGATGTTTGCAAATTTGATTAAAGCGTGAATGTTGCGCAAGAACGGCCGATTGAAAGCGCTGTCATTTTTATTTACAAATCCCCCCGCTTCATTTATAATGAATGTACAACAAGAAAAGGAGGGCAGGAGAAACACTAAACGCTTTGACAAAAGGAGGTCATAGTTTATCCGGTATTTGCATCTCTCTGATTTATCATAAAGTGAGAGGCGGTTGATAAACTTAACACGATCAAATAGAAGCGTTTGTAATATTCTCAATTAAAGTCATATGAACACAGGTCTTAAGGAAAAAGCATTACTTAAACATAAAAAAAGACTCTGAGCCAATCCTTCAGAAATGAAATTGGCAAAGGGTCTTTTTTTTGGTCATTTATATGATCCATTCAAGCCGGCATCCGTCTGCAACGAAGTAAAACAACAGTAACAATCTCCATAAAAAAACAGGGCCGCAGCAGTCATTTTGCGGCGGACAAATGCACAACCGCATCTAACTCACAATTTGAACCGACTCCGTCACTTCAATACTGTCCTTTACCGATTGAATCATGGAACAGTGTTTTCTTGTTAATGCCAGAGCCCGTTCAATTTTCTTTTCATCAAGTTGTGTTCCGGAGAGCTTAAAATGAAGATGAATCTTCTCAATTTTGTCAGACTCCTGCGCATTTCTTTTCACATCTGCATGAATGTGCATATCGTCAATCTCAGCTCTCATTTTCTTTAATATTTTCCGCAACACCCCGCCGCTGCAAACAGCAATGGCAGAAACGAGCAATTGATACGGGCGGAATCCGTACTGTTCATCACCGGAAATATCCAGCCTGCCATAGGAAGTTTCCGTGTAAAAACCTCCATCCTTCATAAAATAATCCATTTAACAAACACTCCTTTTCCGGGCAGTTTTTTAGAAAAACGCCATCTTATTATCCAAAAGTTACCATAAAATTCATTCCGGGAAAACCCTGTGCTTCCATTTCCCCGGACATATTCTGTCCATTACTTCAAAATCCCCATGACCGGAAACTCATTTTCCTTAAATATAGTTCTTCCTTCTCATTTTTGTAAAAAAGAATTATACTATTTCTTGTTATGAATAAGCAGGACATACTTTACGCAATAAATGGAAAGAGGTACATAAAAATGAAAAATCAACTCTCCTTCCGGTTTTGGATCTTAATCGGCATGATTGCCCTGTCCGGTTTTTCCCAAGGCATGCTGGCACCGGTAATTGCAATTATTTTTGAACAGGATGGAGTTTCCTCGGCGGTAAACGGGTTTCATGCAACCGGAATTTATATCGGAGTCCTGCTGGCATCACCATTTATGGAAAAGCCCCTGCAAAAACTCGGATATAAACGGATCATTTCCATTGGAGCCATCATTGTCATCATCGCTTTTGCAGCATTTCCTGTTTGGAAATCGATCTGGTTTTGGTTTATCCTTCGGCTCATTGTCGGCATCGGGGATAATATGCTTCATTTCGGAACACAAACATGGATCACCTCTTTTTCTCCCATTGCAAAAAGAGGGCGGAATATCGCTTTGTACGGACTGTTTTTTGGCGTCGGTTTTGCGGCCGGCCCGTTAATGGCAAGATTAATTGTCATCCATGAGGCATTGCCGTTTATGATTTCAGCCGGAATGAGTTTTCTCGTTTGGATATTATTATTTTTTATTAAAAATGAATATCCGGAACGTGGAAGTGAGCCGGTTTCCTTTTTCAGCACTTTCAGCCGCTTTGGAAGGGTATGGAAATATGCCTGGGTTGCATTCTTTCCTCCCTTTGGATACGGTTTTCTCGAAGCTTCTTTAAACGGAAACTTTCCGGTATTTGCTTTAAGAATTGGTCTTGATATCAATGCCGTTTCCATTATCCTTCCTGCTTTTGCGATTGGCGGAATCGTTTTTCAGCTGCCATTGGGAATATTAAGTGACCAGTTCGGGCGGAGAAAGGTCTTAATGTGGGCGATGCTGCTCGGTTTTCTGTCTTTTGTTTTCGCCGGGCTGTTTCAGGATGTTCCCGTGGCCATTTTCATCTGTCTTTTTATTGCAGGCATGTTTACAGGTTCCACCTACTCGCTTGGAATTGCATATATGGCAGACCTGCTGCCAAAGAAACTTCTTCCGGCAGGCAACTTAATGTGCAGTATTCTTTTCAGTTTCGGAAGTATCAGCGGTCCCCTTTTCGGCGGTCTTGCCATCCAATATTTAGAGAGTATCAGTTTCTTTTATATGTTGAGTTTTATGCTGCTTTGTTTATTTATGCTTCTTTTTGCTTTCAAAGATACAAATCACTATGGAACGCAAACGGACCCTCTGTCATAAACTATTTATCACCAATCGTTGACAAGATACCTCCCTTTAAAAAATTGCTGTCAACAATCCCGTATCTTCCGGCGGCAAACAATAGATGGGCCCCCGTCAAAAGCTTTTCGTATATGATGGTCATAACGGCCATTCACATTATTTTTAGAAAAATCTCTTTTCTTATTACTTATTTCATGTTAAAATTATAATAAATATAAAATAATATTTTATTTAACAAAAGCAAAAGATGCTGTCAACCCACGAGGTGACAGCATTCGTCATTTTTTAAGGAGAATGACGCTGATTATTTTTCTCAATTAGAATTCAATATTTGAAAGTAAACGGTTCAAATGGGGGTAGTAACATGAATGCAGAAATGAAAGCCATGGAACAATTACCCGCAGGGAAAAACAAAAACCAATTATTCGAAAAACTTAAAACTCACGCAGAACTTATTGCAGCCATTGTGAGCGGAGTGTTTATTCTCGCGGGATGGGTACTGGAAAAATTGGACTTCTCATCTGTCTCAATCGCCTTCTTTTTGCTGGCCTATATAATCGGTGGTTTTGCCAAAGCAAAAGAAGGTATTACAGATACAATTGAGAAGAAATCATTGAATGTTGAAATTCTCATGATCCTTGCCGCCATCGGATCGGCTCTGATTGGCTATTGGATGGAAGGAGCTATTCTTATTTTCATCTTTTCCTTAAGCGGCGCCCTTGAGACGTACACCATGAATAAAAGCCATAAAGAGATCTCTGCCTTGATGGAATTGCAGCCTGAGGTCGCCTTGCTTGTAACCGGAGGAACGGAAAAAATCGTGCCCGTATCGGAGCTTGTGATCGGCGATCATATTCTGGTAAAACCCGGCGAACGCGTTCCTTCAGACGGTAAAATTATCAGAGGCCGGACGACCCTTGATGAAGCAGCCATTACGGGGGAATCCATTCCTGTCAGCAAGGAAACGGGCGATGAAGTTTTTGCCGGAACCGTCAATATGAATGGTTCCATCATTGTTGAAATTACGAAAAAGAGCAGCGAAACTCTTTTTCAGAAAATTATTCAGCTTGTCCAAACGGCGCAAAGTGAAAAATCCCCATCACAGTTGTTTATAGAGAAATTTGAAGGAACGTATGTAAAGGTAGTCCTTGCCGTGGTATTCGCAATGATGTTTATCCCCCACTTCCTTCTTGGCTGGAGCTGGACAGAAACCTTTTACAGAGCCATGATTCTCCTTGTTGTCGCTTCGCCTTGTGCACTTGTGGCTTCCATTATGCCTGCCACACTTGCAGCCATTTCGAACGGTGCCAAACGGGGAATTCTTTTTAAAGGCGGAATCCATCTGGAAAAATTGCAACATGTGAAGGCAGTGGCTTTTGATAAAACAGGGACATTAACTAAAGGAAAACCGCAAGTAACAGACTATATTGTTAAAGAAGGGCTTGAAAAGAAGGGAATCATCTTAAAAGCAGCTTCCCTGGAATATTACTCCAATCACCCCCTTGCAACAGCTATAGTGAACTTTTCCAAGGAACAGCACGAATCGGACCTCCTCCTTCCCGATTTCTTTGAGGATGTGCCCGGCTGGGGAATTAAAGGTACATTTGGAAATGAAGAGTGGAAAATCGGAAAAGAACAATTTGTCGGCAGGATGGACGAAAACAGCTTTGCCAAAAATGCTGCCAAACAATTTGCCGGGGAAGGAAAAACGACAGTATGTGTGGAAATCAACGGAGAAATTTCCGCGATCATCGCTCTAAAAGATGTAGTCAGGGCAGAAACAAAGGCTGCCATCGATGAATTGAATCTAAAAGGAATCCATACGGTTATGCTGACCGGGGACAGTGAAAAAACAGCCCGCGCCATTGCCGAAGAAAGCCATGTTAAGGAATATATTGCAGAATGTTTGCCGGAAAATAAAGTGAATGAAGTGAAAAAGTTAAAAGAACGATTTGGCCAGGTGGCCATGGTCGGTGACGGCATTAACGATGCGCCGGCATTGGCAACAGCAAATGTGGGAATAGCCATGGGAGAAGGAACAGACGTTGCGTTGGAGACGGCAGATGTGGTTTTGATGAAAAATGATTTACCCCGTATCTATGAGGCAATCCGCCTGTCAGAAAGAATGAACAGAGTCATTAAACAAAACATTGTCTTTTCAATCAGTGTCATTATCCTTCTCATCTGTTCAAACTTCCTGCAAATATTGGACCTCCCTCTGGGGGTCATCGGTCATGAGGGAAGCACGATCTTGGTTATTTTAAACGGCCTCCGGCTTTTAAAATAATCTTTAAAAAAGTTCATGCGCAAACCCGGAATAACTGCCGAACCCGAACAAAAGCACTTTACCATGCATCCGGGTGTCTGAATCTGCACAAAACCGGCTGCTGTTAACAAAATCAGTTATGCGCAGGAATCTGTATTTTCAGATATCTGCGAACACAAATTCTCTCAGCAAAAGCAGAAAAGGGAACAGGATGATTTGCCTCACAGCTGTGGAAATGCACCTGTTCCCTTTTCCGTTTATATATAATGAACGTCACGGCAGAGTTTTGGCGTCAATTTTACCACTTAATGATAACTGTTTGAACCATTGGCTGAACCGGATGTTTTATGTTTCGGCCTGCTTTTGCCTTTTTGCTTAGTACCGCCGCTTTTATTAGCCTTTTTGCTCATTTGCCTTAAGCCTCCTTACTAAATCATTCCTTTATATTATTTGATAAAAGCCGGATGATTAAGTATGGAAGTTTAAGGAGGCTTCAACAATTGCCTTCCTTCATTTTTGTGGCAGCTGCATTAATTTCTCCGCCGATAATAATGACCGCTCCCGTCAAATAAAACCAAATCATCAATACAATAACGGCCCCGATGCTGCCGTAGGTTGCCGTGTAGTTACCGAAATTATTAACATAGTAAGAAAATCCGGAAGAAACAAGGCCCCAGCTTGCGGTGGCAAACACAGCTCCGGGAACGGCTTGAATACATTTGATGCTTTTATTCGGTGCCATCCAATAGAGAAATAAAAAGATGGAAAAAAGGATCAACGAACTCAAAATCCAGCGGAAAATATTCCAAAAGCCAATGAAATTATCAGAAAATCCTAATTTTGTAAACAAATAGATCCCCAATTGTTTTCCAAATACAAGCAGCATGAGAGCCAAAATGAACACAAAAATAAATGCAATCGTAAAAAGAATCGACATCCCTCTGGCAATTAAGACATGTCTTGTTTCTTCAACATCATAAGCCCTGTTTAACGTCCGCAAAATCGCATTCAAACCGGCCGAAGCTGACCAAATCGTACCAATAATACCTATAGAAATGAGCTTACCGCTGTGCTGATTCATAATTTCCGCCAAAGTGCTCTTTATTAAAGCCATTGAATCTTCGGGGACAAAATCACTGAAAAAATTTAGCATATCCTCCTGTGATACCGGCAAATAAGCCAAAAGACTCACAAGAAAAATAAGGAGAGGAAACAAGGACAGCAGGAAAAAGTAAGCAAGTTGAGCTGACAGTCCGAAAACATCATCCTCTCCCATTCTTTTCCAAAGCAAAATTAAAAAATGCTTTATCCGTTCCATTCCATCACACCACGTTTATCCAACATTCTTCCGTTGATCCCGTGCTCCCGAATCTCTTTGCTCCCTGTTCGCAACAGCATATTAAAACCGGATTCAAGCAAGTTGCAAAAAAGGCATGCATTATACTTCCCTTCATGAAATTTTAAAGTCTCGAATAGAATTTCAATTCCGTTTAATGCTTTAAATTCCTGGCCGTACATATAACGGCTGCATCTCGCCCGCCGGTGGCAATAATCCCAAACCGTCCCTTTCAAAGAGACGTTAACTTGCTGTTATTGTTCTTCAGGCAGAAAAGCCTCTTTCGTTTCCTTCACCAGTCCTTTGACAGACGGCCCGACTTCTTTTAATTCTTCCACTTTTTCAGCAATAAAGGATACATCCTCACTGACTTGTTCCACTGTATCCAGCAGACTTTCAGCTGTTTGGAGCATCCTGTCCGAGAACTCGCCCGGATGCTTTACGTAATAAGAAACGGTTTTGGCGCCCTTTTTACAATTTTCCACTACAGCTTGTCTCGTTTCACGGTGAAACAAAGAAACCAGTCCTCCGGCAACGGCCCCGATAACAACACCCTGCCAAAATTTCTTTGTACTGCCCATTCACATTCCCTCGCTTTCCTGATAATTGATGGATTCGTTCAGCTTCCATGTCCGTTAAAATGAACGGATTTAATATGCTCGTATAAATTTTTGCAGCCTTTCTCCACTAAAGAATATACCTCTGAAAAATTTCCCGTATAATACGGATCCGGAATATTTTTATTCTTTATTTCGGGAACAAAATCAAGAAGAATTGAAACCTTTTCCTCAGGCAGCCCTGCCCTTAACGCATGAATAGATTCCTTATTATCCGAATCCATTGCAACAATATAATCAAATTCATCCAAATCTTTCAAAGTGATCTTTCTGGCAAACAACCCTTCATCACTGATATGATTTTCTCTGAGAATTTTACTTGTTCCCCGGTGCGGAGGCTCACCAATATGCCAGCTCCCTGTTCCGGCTGAATCAACCATTATATAGTTTTCCATGCCGTCCCTTTTTATAAGCTCTCTGAAAACAGCTTCAGCCATCGGTGAACGGCAAATATTCCCCAGACATACAAACAATACCTTTAGCATATGTAAAAAATCCTCACTTCTTTCATTATTATAATCCGCCTTTGTTAAAAAACAGTTTTTTTAGTTATTTCAAAATTTTATCAAATATGTAGTATTTACCCTTTCTCCACATTATAATAAGAACTAAACAATGAAGAAAGCGGGTTGGAAGCTGATGAACCTATCTTCGCCCTCAATTGAAAATATCGGGTATATGGTCGAAAAAATAAAGCAAAAACTGAAAGTCTTAAACCTTGGCGCAATTGATCCGGCGCATTTTGATGCGAATTTATATGATGACCTCAAGGACATCTACGAATTTGTCATGAAAAAGAATACTTTCAGTCCAAATGAAATGGCAGCCATTGCCGAGGAACTGGGCAGATTAAGAAAAGACTAATCTGCCCCGGTTCTCTTTCCGTAAAGTCCACCGGACTTTATCACAGCAGAGCAGACGGAGATCTTTTTCCGT
>JANWJP010000118.1 GCA_025451895.1 Robertmurraya sp. | reverse complement strand
CGGCCCTCCTCTCATTCCCTTCTTTCCCGTCTTTTTTGCGCTTGACATCTCCCTGACATATTTGTCGGCTAGATTAAAAAATAGAAATCGACTTTGTTAGGAGGGAATGACCTTGCTGCAAAATGAAGAAACTCAAACACCTGTTGCAAGGAAAGATAAAAAAGGAAAGACTGTCTTTCTTGGTTTTTTCAAAACATTCACCGCGGCTGTCATTGGTTCAGTTGTCACTTTGACAGTCGTACCACATATCGATTATTTTAATGAGCAAGGAACAGCGGTTGAATCTGAAAACACGGGCGGCACCGAAACCACCCAACAACAAGAAACATCATCTCACGTTCAGCAAGTATCTTCCGAAAACTCTCTCGCCGATGTCATCGAACAGGCCTCCAAAGCCGTCGTTGGCATATCCGTGTATTCGCCACAAAATCATTCATTCGGTCAACCTTTCGGCGGGATGCCGGGCTCCCGGCAGGAAATTGCAAAAGGGACGGGTTCCGGCGTTATTTTTGAAGTATCAAAAAATGATGCCTACATTGTCACCAACCATCATGTCATCGAAAATGGCTCAACCATAAAGGTTACTTTAGCCGACGGCGAAGAATTGGAAGCTGAATTAATTGGTTCCGATGCCCTGACAGATATTGCTGTTTTAAAAATAAGCGGTAGTCTAGATCTCACACCTATCCCCTTTGGCGACTCGTCCGCTCTTCGTGTCGGGGATCCTGTGATTGCCATCGGCAACCCTCTCGGCCTTAATTTATCTAACACAGTCACTCAAGGAATTGTGAGTGGAATTAACCGCTCGGTGGAAGTATCCACTTCCTCCGGAATCCTGACCATGAATGTCATTCAAACAGATGCGGCAATCAATCCCGGAAACAGCGGCGGTGCACTAATCAATACCTCAGGAGAACTTGTCGGAATTAACAGCATGAAAATTTCTGCTGAAGATGTAGAAGGATTAGGGTTTGCTATTCCCGCCAATGATGTCGCCAAGATCATTAAAGAATTAAAAAAGAACGGTCAAATCGTCCGCCCCTATTTGGGGATTTCCATGTTAAATGCAGCGGATTTGCCGCCCTATTATTCGCAAAACGTACCAAATAGAGTCACGGAAGGTGTGTACATTGCAGATATTGATAAAAACGGACCCGCGGCAAAAGCCGGACTGCAAGCCGGAGATATCATCATTTCCATTAACAAGAAAAAAATCTCCAATGCCGGGGAATTGAAAAATTATCTATATTCCGAAACCTCCATCGGTGATGTCATTACCGTCCAATATTACCGTGATGGCGTGCTGAAAGAAAGTAAGGTGACACTGACAGGAAACAAAAATATATAAACTCGATTTGTCCCTATTCGGTAAAGGGGATAAAACAAAAGATCAGTAAGCAGAGGAAAGAGGAAAGCATGAGTGTTTTCCTCTTTTCATTGCTTTTTAGGTTATGTATTTTCGTTTCTCTTCCCGTAACAAAAAGTCCTCAATAACCCTGAGATTCCTTTTTTTGCTCCTATGCATGAGTTTAATTGTTCTATAGGTGGAAATTTCGTCTCTATACGCGGAAAACCAAATTCTATGAAAGCACAAACTATCATGAATACCCCTCAAGTACACGAATACAAAAACAAACAGAATCCCTTCATTAAGAGGTTCCCCCAAAACGATGAACATTTTCGAAAAACATCCTGCACTGCAATCAATGAGCGTACCTCCGCCCTCTGGCCACCATAATAGCCGCAACAAAAAAGACAGCAGCGAATATAAGCAGGACCATTGAAGGTTTAAAGACACTGCTTATTTCCGAACCTCGTGATACCAGATCGGTCATTCCGATGATAACCCACGACTGGGGAACAAAGTCGGCGATTTTAAGGAGAAAATCAGGCATCAATTCCCTAGGCCACATACATCCGGCTAAGAGAGAAGTCGGCATGATCACGATTGCTGTCAGACTTGTCAGTTGTTTTTTATTTGAGACCAAGTTCGCCATCAAAACACCAAGCCCCGTTACGCTGAGAAGAAATGCGGAAAATAATAAAATGATTCCGCCGGGAGAATCGCCCCAGTCGACCCCGAAAACAAAACGGCTAAAAAGGATTAAGACAGCGACCTGAATCCATCCAAGAACAAAAATACTGAGTATTTGTCCCAATACAATTTCAAATGTCCTAACTGAGGTCGATTGAAGCCTTCTCCATGTTCCGTTCAATTTGTCTTCCAGAATATTCCCTGAACTGTTCACGACAAAAAAGGCGATAAAAATGATCAAAATTCCTAATGTCGTGTAAGACATCGGATTGAGTCCGCTTTTTTCTTCAACTGTACTGTTTTTCGATTCAATTTCAATCCGGGGATTGTCCATATTTTTCGAAAAAGTACGTTGCAGTTCCTTCTTAATCTCAGAATCTCTTCCCTCTTCTACCGGAGCTATTGCCGAGATGACATTCAAGGTTTCATTGACAAGTCCGTTCTCTATTCTGAGCCTGTTGACATATCCGTCCAGTTCAGTCTGTAATGCTTGTATTTTTTCGTTATTTTGCAAATTAAGCAGTTTAACAGGAGTGCCATTCCCGGTTAAAATTTCCTCTGAAAATCCTTTCTGGATCACAACGGCTGCTGCCGCCCTGCCTTCAACAATCGCCTTTCTTGACTCACTTTCATTAGTCACTTCTACTTTATAACCGGAATGATCCTTTAACCAGGATACTAACTGTTTAGAGGAATCCGTCCGATCCTCGTCCGCAATCAGAATTTTTACTTGTTCTGCGCTGCCACTCCCGCCGCCAAATCCGTAAACCAGCACCGTCACAAAAAATATAGGAGCTGCAAACATCCATACGAAGGAGCTTTTATCTTTCAGTACCTGCTTAATTTTTAATAAAGCAATATAAATTGATTTTTTCACATTTATCTCTCCCCTATGTTCCAACTATTGCAGCTTAAGTCTGGATATGCCAAGTCCCAAAAAACCAGCTCCCATTAAAAACAGCACAATGGAAGTTGTTATGATGGACGAAAAGCCATTATCGACCATCAAGTTCAGGAATCCTTTGAGAGCCCAGTTGTTCAATAAAAGATTGGCCGCGTTTTGAAGGGATGGATGCATTTCATAAAGGGGGATCATATTGCCTCCCACAAAGGCCATCAGCATAATGATGACCGGATTCACAATATCTGCTGTTTTGGAAGTTTTGAACACCGTTGCGAGAAGCATGGAGAGACCGCATGCCGCAAAAGTCATGGCCATCGAAAGAACGATGAGACCGCTTAATGAGCTTCCCCATTCCACCCGAAAAACAACCTTTGTAAACAAAATGAGAATGGTAACGACGATAATACCCAATACCATTAATCCCGTAAATTTTCCGGTAAGGATTTCCGCTTTTGTCGCTCTGGTTGCCAACAGTCTCCTTAAAGTCCCCTCTTCCCGTTCTTCAATAATGGATGTGGTTCCGAGCATACCAACGAACAAAATATACATGGAAATCATCGCAGCTGAGTAATATTGCATGGCGGACAGACCTTCGCCGTCTTTAGTAATGTTTCCTGCAGAAACAGCGCTTTTGGAATCAACAGACTCCACCAATTCGGGAATAATGATTTCTCCCGGGATTTGGTATTCACTAAGCATCGTACCGGCTGAATCTGCAGCAGCGAGCAGAGCAGAGGATGTCCCGGCATAATGATTCATGATGCTTCTTACGATTGAATTTTGCATCTCGTTTCCTTTATCTTCAATGATTTGAATGGTTGCTGCGTCCCCGCTCTCCATTTGGGACGAATAGTTTTCCGGCACAATGATAACAGAGGCAAATTCACCCTTTTCGACTTTTTCCAGTGCTTCTTTTTCTATCAAGGTTGTAACGTTAACAATAGAAGTCATGGAGTCTGACTCAAGGACACTCTTTATCTCTTGAGCAGCTTCACTTCCGTCCAAATCCACAAACCCGATTTCAATCGGCGCCATTTTTGATTCACTGCCATTAAACATGGAATTTAAGCTTAAACCCAAAACAAGAATCAGCACGATCGGCATCAATATAATTAATGCTAATGCCCGCTTATCTTTTAGGGTTATAAACAAATCTTTTGATGCTATGCTCCAAATTTTCATCCGGGACACCCCCTAGTCTCTGAGCGCTTTACCTGTCAGTTTTAGAAAAACGCTCTCCAGGTTCGGTTGTTCTACTTTCATTTGCACAATATCAGCGTTATTTTCAGAAATAACCCTGAGGATATCCGGCAATGCCTGCCCTGCTTTGTCTACAGACAAACTGAGTTCCCGGTCTTTTTGTCTGAGATGACGGATAGCTTTGAGTTCACGGAGTCTTGCCAGCAGCTCCGGAGAAACTTTTGAAAGCTGAAAATCTATCACATCTCCGTCCAGCAAACTTTGTTTAAGATTTTCCTTCTCATCCACCACAAGAATTTTTCCTTCATCAATAATTGCGATTCGATTGCAAAGAAACTCCACTTCCTCCATATAATGACTCGTATAAATGACGGTCATGCCCCGGGCATTTAATTCCTTTACTTTCTCCAAAATATAATTTCTCGATTGCGGATCGATCCCCACCGTCGGTTCATCCATAATGAGAATTTCCGGTTCATGCAACAAAGCTGCGGCAATATTAATTCTTCTTTGCATCCCGCCTGAATAGCTTTTTATGATTTGTTTTTTTCGATCCTCCAGGTTGACAATGCGAAGAACCTCCGTCACCCGCTCCTCCAAATGCTTTCCGCTCAGCCCGTACATCCGTCCCCAGAATCGCAAATTATCAACGGCACTTAACGCAGGATAAAGAGCAATTTCTTGCGGCACCAGTCCGATTCGCTTTTTTCCTTCCATTGGATGTTTGGCAATATCCATTCCATTGACATAAATTTTCCCTGACGTAGGTTTGATAAGACCGGCGAGCATGGAAATGGTCGTCGATTTCCCCGCACCGTTCGGTCCCAGCAAGCCAAATAATTCTCCTTTTTCAATACTGAGCGTAATTCCTGAAACAACCGTTTTTTCATTGTACTTTTTTTCTAAACGATCCAATTTGATGATTTCCATCTACAACACTCCGTTTTATAGAGACTATGATTTTCTTTAAAGTCCGGATTGATCTATGTACAAGATTACAATTCTCTTTATATATCATATATTTAAAAAAATTGGCAATTTTTATTCAATCATATAAAAATATTCCGTTCAATGGAACGAATATCATTGTTTTATAACTTTTTTGTAACATCTTTTGATTTTTCTTAATCATTTCCGTGATTTCCTCTTGTGAAATCTGTCTCTAATCATAAATAACCATTTTTAAGACCATGCTTTAACGCGTAAAATGATAAAATTATTATAGTGATTCGCCCCGTGTGTATTGAATAGAAAACAAATTTTTCAATATACATTGGAGTACAAATACCGGTTCTATCTCTCTTTAACAAATAAACTCAGACTGATTTAAGCAAATTAAAAAAAATCTATTACAAAGAAGAAAAGGAGGTAATCAGACAGTAATATCAAAAGACCCAACAAACCCGGATATGACGAAAAAGGCAGGCTGAACAATTACGACCCCTGGTGAAATACCGGCCGGCATGACAGAAGAAGAAGTAGCTGAATTTTGGTAAATACATGCAATGAGCGAAGAATTGCCCGAAAAAAGTTTTATCCCTTAAGTTGATGAGAAAGACTAAGAAAAACATTCACGCAACAACAGCATTAAAACTACGGATCGGATTTATCCGCACGTTTGGAGAGACATTTATGATGGTACGAAAGGGAAATGAGAATCTTACTTATGCTAAGTATTTAACGATGGATGAAGATGCCAGAGTCGAAGTTATTGATGGAAAAATTTATAATATGTATCCCGCTCCTTCCCCAATGCACCAATCTGTTCAAGCAGAGCTTTTAACGGAATTCAATTTATATTGCCGGGACAAAAAATGCAAAGTGTTCCCCGCACCCATTGATGTATGTTTTTCTAATGTTGAAATTGATAAATTAAAAGAATGGGTTCAGCCGGACCTTGTTATTGTCTGTGACAAGTCAAAAATCAGAGATAAACGAATCGTGGGTGTGCCTGATTTAATCGCAGAAATTTTATCAGGCGCAACTGCCAAGAAGGACAAAACAGTGAAATACAATCTCTATCAAAAGGTTGGAGTTAAAGAGTACTGGATTGTTGACCCGTCAAACGAATTCATAGATGTGTACCTTTTGGAAGATGACAGGTATGAAGCATCAGGAACGTACTTCAAAGATGATTCAATTCCTGTTAATATTTTCGATGGATTTTCAATCGATTTAAAGAATGTTTTTAGAGAACACGGGATTTAAAATACTTAAAAGAGCAACCATGTTCCTTTCTGTGAAAAAGTGCTTTGATTTCGAAACGGGGTTCATGGATATATATTAATTGGGCATGAAAAAGCACCTCGTATGAGATACTTAGATAAATTTCGTGAAAATTCCATATAAAAATGCATACAGTGCTATATCAATTTTAGACTTCAAGAGGGCACCGCCACTTGCCTGTCTTTCATTTTTCAAGGTCTCTCTATGCAACCTGAATTCTTTGTGAAGACTAATCCAATCTGAAATGGATCCCGATGATAGAAAAAAACGCCGAAAAAGAGCTCTCAAACATCCCAAAAGCTTAGATATAAATATTTTTCCAATATATAGAATTATAGACAAAAGAACAAAAGCATATCTACATATCCAAAAATAAAGAACTCCCCGGAAATGCCCTTATAATGCTATTTTCGGGGAGTTTTTGCATTTTTAACTGTAAAAGCCGGAATAACAGACTATCAATCCCATGATTAGCCTGTTTCCCGCTTTCTCTTTCCTTCATTTACTTTATAAAATAAACCGATACTGTTGTCCCGCTAATTATTATCAATCGCTCCGCCGAATCCGGCCTTTGAATAGGCGGCAAAATATTTGTTTCTTCTTTCCTCCTCCGCTTTTCGGAGAATTTCATCGGCTTCCTCCAATTCACGGATGAAATCCATTTGTCTGTCCGTAGTCAGGAATGGTATTTCAATAGTTCTGATATCATTCGGCGTCAGGACGGTTACTGTCGAGCCGCTTTGACTCACTTCAAAAAAGTACCGGCCGACAGGACTTTCAAGAACCCGTTTCACATATTCCGGATGAATATCCTCATTTGTCATGCGGATAATAACGAACATGCTCGAAACCAATATTCTTCCCTCATACTCGGGAACGATGGCAATTTTTTGCTGTGTTCCCCTGCTGGCCACAAGAATATCACCCGGCTTTGCCGTTACCCGCTCAATGTCCTTGGTTTGAATCGGCAGACGCTCGATACTGTCAAAAATAATTTGGCCGTTTTCAATATCCCGGATTTGAATGACCGGGAAAAATTGGCCAATGCCCGCTTCCATCTGCCTTTTCCCGGGAAGATTCACTCCCCGGATGACATCGGCAATATCGCCAATTTTCACAAGTTTCTCTGTTTCTGTCATATATTTTTTCCGATTAAAATGAATCGTGCCAAACTCCGTTTCCAGTTCGATGTTGACAAAATACAGCGAAGGATTTAAGTCATGATTGTTTTCCGAAATTTCTTTTACCGACACAATTCTCGAGTATCTTTCTATATTTTCATAGGAATGGAGCGCGGAAACAATTTTTTGAATATGCTCAGGTTTTAGGAAGCTTTGTGTCCTCGTTCTTTCAAAATCACCTTCCGCATTGATGAATTGCACCTTCCCTTTTTTGTGTGCCGGTTTATTTTTATTTAAAACAAGAAGGGCCACTTGTATCCCGATCCCGGCGAACAAACTTGCCGGCAATGCCACGACGCTTTCAATCACATCGTCCTTTAATAAAATCGAGCGGATCTTTCTTTCGCCCGCTGCTCTGACAAGGGTGCCAAAAGGAACGATCAGTGCTGCTTTGCCGGTCGGTTTCAGCGAAGCTAAGGCATGAATGATAAAAGCATAGTCTCCCTGGGCCTTCGAAGGCAGCGGATATAATTCAAACCGGCCATATTTGTCATTTTTGGCAGCTTCATATCCCCAATCTTTGAGTCCGAACGGATAATTCATCACGACATAATCGAATTGCTCCACATTCCCGTTCGCCAGCCACTTTGGCTCACGAATCGTATCACCAAGCGCCAGATCGCCGTGTTCCGGCAGGATCCCGCGGAGAAACAGGTTTATTTTCCCAATCGTATAAAGTTCGGGATCAATCTCCTGGCCATAGACTTTCAGGTTTCCGTTTTCAGCTTGGGCATGGTGAAAAAGTGCAGCCAAAATATTGCAAATGCCCGCCGTCCCGTCATAAGCGGTGCCATTGACCGGATGCAGCGCTTGAATCATCAGCTGGATAATCCCTTCAGGGGTTAAATCAAGCCCTTTCCTCACCGAATCATATTCCTCGAGCAGAGAATTGAAAAAATCCACGACGAGCTGCCGGTCTTGATATTCCTCCGCAGTCAGCCCTTCTCTGTCAAACAATACGATCATTTTATACAGGTCATATTCATCGATTTGCTCAAATGATGGAGCAAGAAAAACTCCCTTTAATTCCGGAACCTGCCGTTCCAGTCCGCCGTATAATGATGCCAATTTTTCTTTCAAATGGCTTGCGGACATTTTCAGTTCCTCTCTCGGCAAAATGTCAGCCAGAATATTTTTGTACCCCGGCATTTCCATTGCCGCGAACAGGCCGTGGAGCCTCATAGCTTCCAGGCCTGCCCACTTAATAAACAAATCCCTGCCAAACTGCGATTTCAGCCCTTTTAGAAAGTTGAGCGCTTTATCACTCATATATACTCCTCCCAATTTCCTTTCGGGGTATTTCCAATTTCTTTTTGGGAGCTTTTGAAAAATAAAAGCCCTCCCGTCTATATACAATATAGCATGTCAAAATAATCCTGCAACATTCATCATGCATAAACCTTCTCAGGCTGATTGGCAGAAAGGTTCAACCTGTGTTCCAAAGTCTGCTTCATCCAATCGCGCAAACCATGCATATCGCGGGAAAGACGGTATTTCTCGGGAATTTCCTTCATGCTGCGTTTAAAAGTTTGTCTTTTCAGTGCCCGAATTTCCGCTGCATGTTTTACCAAAACTTCTGCCATTTGCCGGCAATCATCCAGCACCTTCAGCATATCCCACGGCTCATTCGTCGCTTTATTGGCGATGATACAAGCCGTTGTCTTCCCGCCGGTATACTCAACCTGCCATGAATAATGCAATCGCAAATGCTGCAAATATTTTTCTTGAATAAGCGAAAACCACACCCCGAAATATACTCCCGACAGCCGGACGTTTGGACTGTGGCGGCCATGGCCATTGCATCCGGTCAATGCAACAATTCCCGCTTCATTCAATGCTTTTACCAGAATGGCTGTATAAGGACAAAGTTGAAGCGTGCTCGTGCGAATACCGAATCTTCTGTTCACAAAAGTCTTCCATTTATAATGATAGTCACTCATGTCAACACTGTGCGGTATGCCATTTAAACGGACGATTTGTCTCATCTTCCCATATGGGAAATGGGTGACAAGTAATTGAAACTTTTTGCCGTTCCAAAAAACAGGAATTGCCAATCTTTCCAAAAGCCACTTCAATTCCGCATAATCACGTTCACTGCCGTTTCGCAATGAAATAAAATCATTTTCCATCTGCACCGGAAATCCTCTGAGAAAAAGGGCCTCCGCCAATTTCTTCGTCCCGTCCGCCATTTCAAAATTCAAGAAAGACAGATTTGTCATCCACATTCCTCCACATCATTAATTTCCTGTAAAGGTATTTTTAATTCCTTAAAATCTTCACGGTAAAAAAATATTTATTTGTTTCTGAATTCTTTCAGACTTTCCCGCAATGCCTGCCCTAAAAAGAAAGCTACAAAAGAATTTACCGGGTCTTTGTCGTCAACTCCTTCAATTTTGATGTCATACATCATTTTGAGTTTTAATTGTTCGTCGGTGATGGCAACAGCGGTTCCATTTCGGCCGTTTACGACAAACTGTACATCAATTTTGTTCATGAGTCCCAATACCAGATCTTCCTCCCGGAAATCCACCTTTTCAAGAAAAATTGGTTCCAATACAGATCCCACCCGTTCTTTAATTTTAATCACATATATAATATATCATTTTAATTAATTCCTGTCAAAGGTATTTTTAATTCTTTTTAAAAGTTTTTGTTTTTCTTTACGAAGGTAATTAACCAGATCGGCCCCGGAGTGCAATTTTTGTTTGAACCCTTTCAGTTGATGGACCTGATATCAAAACAAAATGGCACCGCCTACCGTCCGGGCTGAAGGCATGTCCCGGCCATTGGCCTGTTTTTCACAAAAAAGCCTCTGCAATATTTCCTGCAGAGACTTTTCATTTTATATAGTTCCTTCCGGTTTTAAAGTCTTCCCAAATACGTTGCTATGGAAAAACCGGCGATGAGTGTAATCACACTGGCAATCATGAGAGAAACATCTGCCGGCCAGCCCGGATATACAACAAAGATTGAACCGACGACAAGGCCGATTAAGATGGCATAAGTGAGTGTCCGGTAATTTTGGAAAAGATAGCGAATCAACTTGCTCGTTAACAAAAGACCGACAATAATGCCAAGTCCGACCGTGATGAGAATCGGAAAATTCAATGTCTTAACTGAGTCAATTACCGTCGCATAGGCCCCCAAAAGAAGCAACATTAACGAACCGCTGATCCCCGGAAAAATCAAAGCGGAGCTGGCAATCCAGCCGCTAATGAACAAATAGATATATTGCTGCCAGGACAAATCCGTCATAACTTTTGTCTGATCCGGAGTAAAAACACCGGTCAAAGCAACCAGGACGGCAGCAATGATCAACAACACATAATGTGAGGCGCGAAAGTTTTTCTTAAAATCCGCCTGAACAAGCAGTTGCGGAATAATTGACAAAATCAGACCGACAAAAAAGAAAAAGGTCGGTTTCGTATATGTTTCCATCAGCCAGCTGAATAAATGGCTTAAGCTTAAAATAGAAATTCCAACGCCAAGCCCGAGCGGAATCAAGAAAAGTAAATGTTTTTTCCATTCTCTTGTCGTTAATCCGTCAATGGCGGTAACGAGCCGTTCATAAATCCCCAACAACAGAGCAACGGTTCCGCCGCTGACGCCCGGAACCAGGTCCGTCGCCCCGATCAGCATTCCTCTAAAAATATTTCTCCACTCAAACACTTCGTCATTCCTCTCTATTTATGTCATTTGAGACGTATTTCAACAACCTTTTCAAAAGCATACCTATACTATTATTAGCTTGTTTGACTATTTTTTCAAGAAGCTTTTCATGAAAAAATAATTAAGAATTTATGATCATTTCCCGGGGATTTGGTGAAAATGGATAATATTCAAGGGCCAATGAAAGCCTCTTTGTTTCTTCACGGATTGTTTTTTAGTACACTTAATTTGAGGTGAAAGAATATGTGCGGAAGATTTTCGCTTACGGATGAAATATACCGGTTACAAGATCAATTTCAATTTGAATTTAACGGTGAGTATGAACCGAGATATAATATTGCTCCCGGCCAGTTGATTCTTGCCGTGGGCTCCAACGGTCAGCGGAGAAAAGGAAATATGCTTAAATGGGGGCTTATCCCTTACTGGGCAAAAGATGAAAAGATCGGCTATAAAATGATCAATGCCCGCGCCGAAAGCATTGATGAAAAGCCTTCCTTTAAACATGCTTTTAAAAAGCGGCGCTGTCTCATTTTGGCAGACGGGTTTTATGAGTGGAAAAAAACAGACAGCGGAAAACAGCCGTTCCGGTTTATCATGAAAGACCAAAAACCGTTTGCTTTCGCCGGTCTGTGGGAAACATGGAAAAAAGACGGAAAGCCTGTCCATTCATGCACCATTATCACCACAACGTCAAATGAAATCATCAAAGATGTACATGACCGGATGCCCGTCATCCTTCCTGAAAACCTCTATGATCTGTGGCTCGACCCTGAATACGAAAACACGCAACACCTAAAAACACTGCTCACGCCATACCCTGCCGAAAAAATGGACAAATATCCCGTCTCCACACTCGTCAACTCAGCCAAAAACGAAACACCCGAATGCATCCTCCCGCTGAATGGGTCAGGGGAACAGGCTCCTTGACCCAGGGTTATTATTTTCTTAATTTCTTGCGGCCTTCCCTCACGATGTCCCGTTCTTTAATTGGCTTCTTATCTCTTTCACCTCACCGTAGAGGATTTCTTGTTTATATAGCTGATAACAATCTTGTAAGTTGTGAGCAACTCTGATTTCTAAGTAATATTTAAACTTTTCAAGCAGCTTTACGGATAAAAATTCTGTATGTAATCCTGTCTTCTCCTCAAATGTCGTTTCTATTTTTTTAAGTTCCTTTTTTTGATTCCGGCGCTTTATTATTAAAAGGAGTTTTCCAATTGCTCCGACTATTTTATTAACAACAGGAATATGCGTTAAAAGAATTGCCCCGGGGATTGAAATCAAACAAAGCATGAAAATAAAAAAGAGAAAATATAATAGCTCTGACCATACTGATATTTCCTTCGTTTTAAAAATATCAGCGAAAATCCCGGTCCAGGCAATCGCCAAAACTTGAAGTACGATTCCCCCCAAAAATGCAGGCAAAAAAGTATTTTCCAATTTCTTTTTCAGCTTTTCATATTCCTTCGCTAAATTCAACCCCTTGTCCACGGCTGCAAGCAAAACTTTCCTCTCCATACCAACCACTCCGTAACAAACATATTGCTATGTCCAAATACTATACTATTTCACAAATATTCATTGTAAATAGAAATTCAGGAAAAGTCACTCATTTATTAAATAGCTTTATTACATGCATTGAAGAACGCATGATCATGAATTATGTGAAGTTCGGCCGGACAACGGAATAATATCCGGCTTTTGCGGTTTAGGTGAAAGTTTTTACTGAAAAACAAGAAAATATAATAGAGCTGTGAGCCACACTGTATGCAGTCTTATAAAGGTTCCCGAATGAGTTTTTTCGAAAATTTTTTATCAAAGTTTAATATTTTTCTTTTTCAAGTCCTTTGTTGTGTATTTAAAACTAAGAGACTGTTTTTGAATCTGACAGTCAAACCGGGGGCCGAAATGGCACCTCGGGACTGAATCTGTATTCAAACCGGCCGAAATGGCACCTCCGGACATAGAGATTTGATTCCCCTGCTTTTGTTTGCAGGGCTGAAAGGCTGCTTCAGCAGTCATCAGGCGGGTTCCACTCTCCGTGCGTTTTCCCCCATTTTCATTACCAAACAATTTACAATACAGGGCCTTTCTGAAAAATTCTCCCGTCCAAAATTCAAAAATTTAACAGAAACAGGGATTTTACAACATCTTCCGCAAAATTATTGCTTCAAAAATTCACTTGGATTGAGTCATTTTCCCGCTCCCCGACATATTCTATACAAACAAAACGCCACTATTTGAAGGGGACAGCAACTTATGGAATTTTTCACCCTTTATTTGCGTCAGGAAACATTCATCCTGATTCCTGTTTTATATATTATCGGTGTAATCCTGGGCCAGACCCCAAAAATCCCCGTATGGACACATTCCTGGATCAAGGTCCTTTTTTCCATTATTGCCTGCCTGTTATATTTTGGCCTTGATATTACATCAGTTGTTCAAGGCATTCTGGTGACCGGTGCAGAAATGATTCTCCGTGATTTATTTGAGCATCCCCTTGTTGCTTTTCAAGAAAAAAGAACCGCAAACAGAAAAACAAATCAAAAAAGAGACACAAAAAAATAATTCGGCATCCTTCATAAGTGGTTGCCACGGGGTCGCATTTTGTTTTTTCGCAAAATACCCGGGTTTGGGCAGGTTCCCCTGTTTGTTTAAACGGGGGATTTTTTTGCGACTTTGGAAGAAGTTTTCGGTTTTCGCCGATATATGGGAAATTTCGCCGATATATTTTAAAAATCGCCGATATATGAAAATTTTCGCCGATAAATCCAAAATTTCGCCGATATCCATATAAAATTCGCCGATATGTTGATTTATGTCACACTTCCACAAAATATTCTCAACAAAAGTCAGTTCGGCTGTCCGCCGCCCTATTTTTATAACACTTCCAAACGACCATGCTTTTTTTCTATAAAACCGGCCATTTTTGACGAATTCATGACAAAAGAACATAGGTGTGATATTCATCACTACTTCAGAACCACCTTACAGATAAGATTGGATTTGGTTAATTTAGTATATTGCTTGAAGGAGGAGCTTTTTTATATGAGTATGTTTTGTCACCAGTGTCAGGAAGCACTAAATGGCACCGGCTGTGATAAAATGGCCGGAGTTTGCGGAAAAACGAGTGAGGTTGCTAATCTGCAAGATTTGCTAATTTACACATTGAAAGGTGTTTCGTTATATAACCAGCAAGCCAGAAAAGCCGGAGTAAATGAGTCCAAAACAAACCGCCTCATTATCGACGGTCTTTTCTCAACCATTACCAATGCAAACTTTGACGGAGAATCCATTTCAGATCGAATCGAAAATGCTCTTCGGGAACGGGAAGCTATTAAACAAAGATTAATTGAAAAAAATGCACTTGAAGACCGTACATATCCCGACTATGCAACCTGGACTGCCGACCGCAGCTGGTTTGTTAAGAAGTCTGAAGAGCAGCAAGTAGGGATTTTATCTACAGAAAACGAAGACGTGCGCAGCCTGCGCTCCCTGGTTCTTTTCGGATTAAAAGGAATGGCGGCATACGCGGAACATGCGCAAAACTTAGGTTTTGAAGATGAAGTGATTTTTGACTTTAT
>JANWJP010000117.1 GCA_025451895.1 Robertmurraya sp. | reverse complement strand
GCAATACTTCTCTATATAATTCAAACCGCTCAGGATCTTTATGACTCGACATCATTTCCTTAAGTTGATAGAATTCCAATCGTCCATCTATTAATTCTGCAATTCTTTTCTTATCATATTTTGCCACTTGTTTCACCTCTTTGTTCATAATTATTTTTTCTTTTGCTTAAACCGGTTAATATGTGCTCCCAGGGTCGGAACACCCAGTTCTTCTTCATAAATCATCCATTCTTCAGGTAAATTCCAGAATCCTTTGAATTCATTTGTAAACTTTTCGCTTAAAGCAAAGCTTTGGGCATACATATGTTTTACTTGTATTTCCGCTTCTTCATTCATGATTCTTTTTCGTTCCTCTTTCATCCACTCTTTTGTAGGAACGCTTCTTTCTAACCGTTGTTTGCGTATTTGTTTTCTCTTTTCTCCAGTAGCTTTCAAGTCCACTTTAAATACTCCGTTCTCCTCTGTAAACACGCAACCGTAAACCTGCTCCGCATACCGGGGAAGAATATATTTTTCATTTAGATCCGTTTCAACCATCTTAGGATCTCTTTCAAGCGGATCGCCAAAACCGGGACCCCCGCGCAAATAGTTCATGATAATATCATAGTCACCGAACGGTTCTTGTGTAGAAACCGCTTGTCTGTCACGATACACGACCTCTGCATTCATATTCTTTTCATAGGTTGGGTTATCGGGATCAATGTCTCCGCCCAACGGAATCGGAAGGCCTTTTGCAACTCGTTCTTTGATATCTGTTTTATTGGCTTGGAATCTGTAGCCGGCTGATGCGGGATAACCTCCCATCAAACCGCAATCGGTCGCCATAACTCCGGCGCCGGCAACGAACATCGTCCATTCTTTGGCTCCCCAGCCCATTCTCAGAGATTGCCAGCCGTTTCCGCCGCGATATTTTCCTGCCCCGCCAGAGCCCGGCAAGATTTGTCTGCCCAAAAAGAGAAGCGGTTCCTGGAGTTCCCATATCTCCATATCTCCCATGTCTCCCTCAGGATTCCAAAGGGCTGCTGTGTGGCTGATTCCATCTTGAACTGCACTTGCACCAACCCCACAGGCAGAGGTTTCAAAACTATTCATGGCTGAGAGTTCACCATATTGATCATAGCCTCCGCCCATCAGCCAGTTGGATGTATGAGCATTACCGGCATTCACTTCTTCCAAATAGCCGCGTCCAAAGTATGCACGGCTCAACCCGCGCCAGAGCGGAGACCACGCCGCCACCAAAGCATGCCATGTATTTGAATGAGCGGAGCGGATATCATCAGGATTAAACCAGGATCCGTACGGAATTCCAAATTTACTTGCATAATAGGCACCGTCATTAATTCTGTCATTAGGAACCAGGGTTTGTGAGAGCATCACCCAAATTCCGCTTGTAATGGAAACCGGTGTGGCATTAAAAGGATGCCAGCCCCATCGGTTTGCCCCTTCAAAATCAATTTCCAATTTCGCATCCTTATGAACAGTAATTTCTGACGGTGTATGAATAATCGTGTTTATTTTTGCAAAGGAAGGAAGATCTAAGTTTTTAAAAGGGACATCGACAAATGACGCCTGACGGTACTTGCCCGGAATTAACATCGTCCTGACTTGATTGACAAAACCCCGGCGGCCGTCTTCAATAATTTCCCGTATAAACTGTTTATAGACATCGATTCCCTCTTCTCTTATCACATCAAGAACAAGGTCTCGAATCATATGGCATCCGGCAATCCTGGTTTTTTCATCAAGTGTCCAATATTTTACTGCACGAACAGATCGGGTACTTTCCAACAACCAATCTTTAAACAGGACATCGTTTTGGCCAATTTTGCGGCAGGTAACCTGGTAGCCATCATCATACCTCTGAACAGGCCCCATCGGCATACTGCCCGGAGCTGCTGCCCCTGTGTCAATTACATGAGTAACTCCTCCTGCCCAGCCGACAAGTTCATCTTCCCAAAAAATCGGTACCAGTGTATGGACATCACAGGTATGCACATTTCCTACATGATTGTCATTATTGCAAAAGATATCTTTATCTTGAATACCCGGATTCTCTTCATAGTCATTTTCAATCATGAATTTTATGGCAGCACCCATCGTCCCCACGTGGATAATAATTCCGGTGGAAGTAACAATCGAATCGGCTTCAGGTGTATATAAACTGAAGCACAGTTCTCCTTCCTGTTCCACGATCGGGGATGCAGCCACTTTCTTAGCTGTTTCCCTGGCATGTACTACGCCGCCGCGCAATTTTGAATAGATTTTTTCGAATCGAATGGGGTCTGATTCTTTCAGCGGGAGCGTTTTTAAACCGGCATAATATCCTGTCTTTTTACTGAGTTCATCTATTTCTCTTCTCATTTGCTTTAATGTTTTTCCGCCCCAGCCAATCCCTTTTTTCTTTTGTTTTACATCATGAAATGTTTTAGACAAATTTGCTACCTCCCCTGTTTTTCTTAAAATCTCTTCTATTAAACTTCCTTCAAATGAAAGATCCGGTTTTCATCGAGGTAAGCCTCAAATCCGGAAGGGACCACCAGCGTGGTTGCTGTTGATTCAAGGATAGAAAATGCACTAATGCGGTTGCCGGGCATAAGTTTTTCCATTTCATAGATTTTAGCAGAGATAAATTTGCCATCCCAGTAAACTTCCCTGATTCCTAAAAACGCATCTCCCGGCGGTGTTTCTCCAACTAACGGTTCTTGCGGAATTTGCGGTTTAGCGACATCAACAACTCCCCGGACAATAGCCCCGGTGATGGAATAGCCAAGTTCAGGTGATAAAGCTGATTTTGCATAAACTCGTGAATATGTCTCCTCAAATGTATTCACAAGTCGTTCCCAATCATTGATTGAAGAAAATGCTTGAATAGGAGCCTCGATTTCCAAATCATTCAATTGACCCTGATATTGCATACGGTAGAGGAGGCGGAAATCAACTTCTTCAGGTGAATAGTCGTTTTTCCTAAACTCTTCTGAAACCTTAATCTTTAATTCATCCCACGCCTCCTGAAGCTGTCTGCCGGCCAGTAAGATTTCTTCGTCATCTGCATTTTCCGGCACGTTAATATCCAACGTTTTATCATACCGGTATTCAAAATCAGCGGCGCCGCAGCCAAATGCTGAAAACCCGGCAGCCCAGGCAGGAATAAGAACGTCTTCAAAACCGAGCCCTTTTGTATATCCTGCAGTGTGCAACGGTCCGCCCCCGCCATAAGAGAAGCAGACATATTGAGATGGCGAGTAACCCTTTCCGAGAATCATAGATTCCAAATAGTTTCTAAGTTGTGATTCTAATAGTTGGATAACACCAAAAGCCGCTTCTTCGACGGATAAACCCAAAGGATCAGCAATCTGTTCCTTAACAGCTTTATAAGCCCTTTCTTTTGACAGTTTGATGGCCCCGCCGATGAAATTATCCGGGTTAATCAGCCCCAACACGACATGACAGTCAGATACAGTGACCGTATCAACACCGCCTTCAGGGTTACAGACACCCACCCTTGAACCGGCGCTATCGGGTCCAAGTGTGATATTTCCATAATTCGGATCAATTCTCACGAAACTTCCTGTCCCAGCACCTGTTGTGTCCATGGAAACAAGCGGCAATGACAGCACAAGACGTGCCATATCCGGACTTGTGTTTATTGACAGTTCACCCTGAGTAATTAACCCAATGTCAAAACTGGTCCCGCCAATATCGGAGCATGCGACATTTTTTAAACCCAGCCGTTCTGCCAAGTATTTCGCACCGACCATGCCGCCAATCGGTCCGGAAACGCATGTTCTTGCAAGTTCATTAGCTTTTATACTAATCGTTCCCCCATGGCTGGCCATAATACGGAGGTCAAATTTTGTCCCTTGTTCTCTGAGTGCTGTATCAATTTTTTCCAAAGTTTTTCTTGACGGTTCAGCTGCATATGCCTCGACAATAGTCGTATTTGTCCGGTGTGATTCTTTTCTTACCGGATAATAATCAACGGTTGCAAAAACTTTTATGTCCTTATTTGCTTTCTTAATCATTTCTCTGGCAATATCACGTACTCGTCTTTCGTGAAGCGGATATTTATATGAGTGCAAAAAACTGATAACAATTGCTTCCACATCTTCATCAATCAGTTTTTGTACAGCCGGCTCCACCTCGTGTTCATAAAGGGAGATGACAACATTTCCGAATAAATCGACTCTTTCTGTTACTCCGACTGTCCACTTCCTGGGAACAAGGGGAGGATCAAAATGATGTGTATTAATGTGAATCCGGTCAGCATAGGAATAGCCAAGAAATGACTGCAGCCCCCGCCCCATCCGGTGATTATCCTCCATGCCTTTATTGACGATTAGCCCTACACGTTTGCCAACTCTGGAGACAAGACGATTTAACATGGCAGTTCCCGAATATACACCGGCCAGAAGATTAGGAAATTCCTCTTCTATTTTGGCATTCCATTGGCTTAAAGCATCTCTTGCTGAGTTTAATAACCCGATATGCTCATCGTTTGGAGTAGTTTGAGCTTTCCCTACCACAAATTCACCGTTTTCATCAATAATGAAGGTATCTGTCATTGTTCCGCCGGCATCAATTGCTAATATTTGTGATCTTGCCAAATAAAATTCTCTCCCTTCAATAAAAGTAATTCTTATAAGAACAGCGATTACAGACGAAATGATTTTTTTTACCAATTGGCGCTGTCTGTTAAAAAATGAATGCAATCTTCGTGCCAACGGTTTAAAGCCTGACAATTTCTAGTTATCGCCCATTTTAATAAAAAATAATAGGCTGCCTGGAAAATCAAACCGTTCTATTTTGAAACATCTGTAGCGAAACATCGTTCATTGTGAAACAGTAATATTGATCGCAGGTAAAAACTGGTATAAAATGGAATTTATATCAGAATTTATACTAAAGATTGTATTGAGGCTGTTTTTCAAAGGAGCATTTCTACAAATCTGGAGGCAAATCAGATTCATTTACGTTGTATTGCCGGGTTGCTATTAAGAGGTTTTGAGGAGGTTCGGTAGAATTGACAAACCCATTTCTTTCTATCTTATCGACCCAGGATTTGAATAGAAAGGTAGATGAACTGATTAAAACATGGGAAAACTATATGTCAAATCCGGCATCAGGCAAAGAGAACTTAAAAAAATTTGTCCGCAGTGAGATTTTAAAATCATGGGATCGTTGTCAATCCATCGGACTGAATCCGGAACAGGAACGCGCAAAATCTGCTTTAACATCGGATGAATTAAAAAAACTCCTGTCAGAATCTGATTTATTACACGCAGCAAAACCCATTATAGATAATATTTTCGAAAAATTATACGGAACCGGATACCTGATTACACTTAATGATGCCCAAGGAAAAATGATTTATTTAAAAGGGGAACCTGAGGTTATTCGAAAGACAGAAAAAATGAACTTTTCTCCCGGGATGGATTGGAGTGAAAGTGCTGCAGGTACGAATGCGATCGGTACAAGTATCGTTTCAAAAAAACCTATCCAAGTTTTTGCGGCTGAACACTTTTGCAAAGGATTTCATCCTATGACCTGCTCTTCCTCACCAATTTTTCATCCATATACAAAAAATGTCATTGGTGCAATTGACTTTACCGGACTTTGGCCAAGCACACAACCGCACACACTGGGATTAGCTGTTTCTCTTGCAAAAATCATTGAACAAGAACTGTTTTCCATTTATAAGGAAAAATATCAATACCTTAAAGAATTTTTCTCTCATTGTAAAAACAAATGGAAGGACAACCCTTTGCTTGTATTAAGTGACGAGAATGTTCCAATTAATGGAGATAGTAATTTATTAAAAATATTAAACTCCAAAGAACCTGAGTTCCTCAAAACTAATGTACAAAAGACAGAAATTCCCAAAAGTAAAGAAAAGATTTTTTACAAGACTTCTTTTTATCCCGGTTTCATTCATAAACTCGAACGCCATGGATACGAACTAATACATTTCGAATCAATCGTCCATAAAAACAAAGTAATTGGATCATTGATTGTTTTTAAGGAAAAGCAACCGAAGTCCGTAAATGTTTTTAGAATTAACCGCGACCGGACAATTATCGGTGAATCTGCTGTCATGAAAAATATACTCCGAAAATGTTATCAACTTGCTTCAGTAAACACCCCTATTTTATTAACCGGAGAAACCGGCACCGGAAAAGAATTAATAGCAAGATATCTTCATGAAAATAGCACGCGCAAACATAAGCCTTTTATTGCAATTAATTGCGGCGCCATTCCAAAGGACCTGATTGGAAGTGAACTCTTTGGATATGAAGGCGGGACATTTACAGGCAGCAAAAAAGAAGGTAAAAAAGGAAAATTTGAAGAAGCCGATGGAGGAACCATTTTCCTGGATGAAATCGGTGAGATGCCGGTTGATCTGCAAGTTCACTTACTCAGAGTGCTTCAAAAAAAAGAAGTAACCAGGTTAGGCTCTGTGAAAAATATAAAAGTAGATATTAAAGTGATCGCGGCCACAAATAAAGATTTAAGTGTCATGGTTGAAAAAGGGCTCTTTCGAAAGGATCTGTTTTTCAGATTAAATGTTATATCAATAACCGTCCCTTCATTAAAAGAACGCGAAGAAGATATTCTTCCCATCGCAAACTATTATCTAAAGCATTTTGCAAAGAAATACAATAAAATGTCTCCCATTTATTTAGATGACGAAGTGAAAAATATCTTTCTCAACTATACATGGCCTGGAAATATCAGGGAGTTAAGGAACATAATTGAACATGCAGTGATATTCAGCAACTCAGAAACAATTACGAAAATTCATTTGCCTGAGTACCTGAATTTAAAGGCAGATGAAGAGCAAATTTCAACGGAAAAGCAATTTAACCTTACACCGATAGAAAAAGCCGAAATGGAACAAATCAAAACACTTTTAATTCAAACCGGATGGAACAAAACAGCCGTCTCAAAAGAGCTTAAAATTGCAAGATCAACCCTCTATCGAAAACTAAGAAAATACAATCTGACTCATCCCCTGCACCAAACCCAAACTTAATACAAACCTAAAAACCGCCTCATACTTGCCGGCAATCACTTTCATTTATTTGAAGGTGCCTGTCACCCGCAACAGCTGCGGGTGACAATTGAGTATAATTTTTCGGCCTTTCATATCCGGCGGATTTCTCAGATACGAAAGCCCTGTTTCTTCAAACCTGACTCGGAGATGCTTTTGTATTCAAGAATTCTCTTGTCATAGAAGTTAGCGACCTTGGCAGACCAGTTGCTGCTGTCCTGTCCATTTGTGCGGGCTGTCATATAGCCGGTCATGATTTCATCATATTGGACAATCAGATCCTTTTGAATTCCGGAATCATAGATTTCTTTATGGTACACAGCCTCTAACGGCAGCCTTGGTTTTTTATCGGGAATATTGCGGGGATGCCCGACCACTAACCCGCAAACAGGATAGACATATTCCGGAAGTTGCAAAAGGTCAATAAAGGTTTGCGGTTTTTTTCTTACACCGCCGATCGGAACCGTTCCCAGCCCCATTGATTCTGCTGCGACAACCGCCGTACCGAGGGCGATCCCCACATCGGTTGAACCGATGATCACTCCCTCCAGCTCTTCAGGGAGGCGAAACTCTGTTTTGTGCATTTCAGAAGCCAGCATTGCACGATAAAAATCAAGACAAAACACAAGAAAAACAGGGGCCTCCTCAATCCATTTTTGACCGCCGCAAGCCTCAGCCAAAGCGGCTTTTTTCTCCAGATCCCGCACTTCAATAACGCTTACCTGCTGTCCGTTAATCCAATTCGGTGCTGCCATTGCCGCTTCAATAACGGCCTGCACCTGTTCTGCACTGACATCTTTTTCCGGATCATACTCCCTTACTGAACGATGGCTTTTCAAAAACTGGATCATTTCATTCATGATATCGCTCCCCTTATTGAATTTACTTAATGTTTCTTGCAGAAACTGCGTTTGGAAAAGTATTCACATGATGAATTACTTTAGGACAAACTCATACAGATTATCCATAAAGAACAAAGGAATAACCAGAAATTTCCCGGGAAATTGGCAGTAAAAAATATGTATAAAGCAGATATTGTTTGTCGATTTTTTTCTGCAGTTCTTGGCAAAACCGTTTGTTTCATGACCCCAAAAACCGGAAAATCCTTCCGAAATACCCGTGATGCAATAAGCACATCAATCATTTCCTTTGGATGATGGTCTTATAAATCTGTAAAAACCTCCAAAAAGTTTGTATAATTTATAGATTTTTAAGTGATTCGCTCCTTTTTCTTTTCAAACAAGGTCATGGTTCACCCGGTGAACATACTATGCAAATGGAAAATCCATTGCCATCACCTCTATCATACTTACAGAAATATTTGCAGCAGAACTTTTTCGGCATTAAGTTGTCCATGTAAGCAAAGATTATTTCCTATTATAACCATACCACAATTTTTGCTGACAAAAAATTAAAGAAAGACTTTAAGCATACTTTGAAAGTTTTAAAAAATTTAGAGCACTTATGTTGCCGCCCAAACTTCAATTTTCTGCGTGTTGACCCTCCGGCACCGGACATAACTGATACAAAAAAATCCTGATTTAAAAGGATTTTCCTTGAAATCAGGATTTCTTGTTTAAATGTTGAAGCCGGTATTATGTTGAGTATGTTCGTATAATTAACTCAGCAGAAAATAGAGAATCTGTTTTTTTCAATACCTTAATATATTCTGACCAGGGATTTTCACTGTTCTATTATAATAAAATCAAGAAGAACGGAATTGCATCTATATTATATACATAATCTTCCCGAATCGACTTTGTGCCGGATGCCCCTATTTTTTATTATTAATTAGCAGTCCGCCCAGAGCGGTACCAAGCAAAGCGGCTAAACCATAGACGACAATATAGATGAGTGCCGAACTGTTATAAAAGATAAAAACTGCCGGAATAAAAAGCACCGCCGTTAAAAGGGAAAAAACAAAATCAAATCCCCATTTTGCACCGTAAATCAGGGCTGCGGTAAAGATAAAAAAAGGAGTGGCGAACAACAAAGTAAACATAAAGCCCGCGGTGTCTTCAGGAAATATCGGCAGCAAATAAAAGGCCAGTACTATAATGATCAAATAAGGCAGCATTTTTTTTAATTTGTCCATACCCATTTTTTCCTTTCTTTGTATTTTTGCATCTTATATTATGTCGTCCCCGGAACATTACTTTCTTCCGGTTATATAGTCAAGATATTATCCGTTTATAAATTTCGGATGACTATTTCAGATGGCATCTGATGCTGTTTTTCCATCCAAAAATCTTATTCTCTTTAATTAGGGAGAATTAGATTGGATTGTCCGCCGGTTGAACAGTAAAAAAAATCGTTTACTGAATAGTATATTTTCGCAATATCGGGGAAACGTTTTGAATTACATGTTAAAGTTTATGACTCCCACGTTAAAACAGTTTTAGAGTGTTTTTTCAATATAAGTATCTCATATTTGCCAGGTCGTTACTATCCGGAAAATTCATAAATTTTCATCAAATCGTAGTGCTATCCCAGATCTGAAAAGAACCAAAAATATAATCAGTCTCCGCAACGGGAAAGCATCCCCGGAAACTGATTCAAGGCAATCTGACTGCCATTCAGATATTTCAAAATAACGGGCGTTTTGTGCCGGCTTTTCTATATTTATAGTTATAGATAGTTACAGATAATTTCTGGATTATTTGAATTTTTTTATATAAACCATTCTCTTAGCGGAAATTTCATAACGCCGGAGAATCACAATTAGATTGGGAGAGGGTGGATTTTTTAAAAAAAGAAGGACATTTATGCTAGTATTTCTCCAGCTCAGATATGGTAACAAAATTATAGCCTTCTTTGTCCAAATACTCCAAGATGACCTCTAAGGCTTCAACTGTCGCATCATGAATATCATGCAT
>JANWJP010000116.1 GCA_025451895.1 Robertmurraya sp. | reverse complement strand
TGTTCAACTCCGACAGACGTTGGAAGGCCACGCGGAAAATCCGCTTTTTGGATTGACGCGGGGACTGAAACGGCAGAGGAGTTAGGAGCCGAAGCTGGACAAATAAGTTCGCAGGCTAACTGCGCCACGTACTGTGGCAACGCCTGCATGACCCACATCCTGTGAGCCCGATTACTCAAATCTGGTTTTTCGTGAAACATTATCCGGTTTTGAAGAAACAAAACCTTCTTAATTGCATAATAGTCCGGTGTTGATGGCGGGAAGGTCACACCCGTTCCCATACCGAACACGGAAGTTAAGCTTCCCAGCGCCGATGGTAGTAAGGGCTTCCCTTGCGAGAGTAGGACGATGCCGGGCAATAAAAAAAAAGTATCCAATTTGGATACTCTTTTTTTATTGCAAAATCAAAATTATATTGTTGTTCTTGCAGATTTTTATTACTGGTCAATAAAATGTAAACGCTTCCTCGTGCCAAAACAGGTTTATGTATGGATATTTAATCATCTGATAATTATACAGTAAGTGTTATATTTTCTTGTACAAGGCTCCAACAAAAACTTCACCGTTGATCATTTTCTTTGTTCCCCATTCAATGTATTCCTTCCCTATATTTTATTATCAAAAAATGTTACCCTCTTAATCTTTGTGTTTTTTTTTCAATCAAAAGAATCATTTTTCATTATCAATTTTCTGAGGGATAACTTAAGATTTAACCTGCTTTGAAATGTAGTAAGGGGTTATAACTATTTTCGAAAAGTTCCATTTGTTATTATTTTAAAAAATTTTCGATTTGATTTCCGAACAATTAGCTGTTACCTTGAAAATTAAGAGGGAAATAAATTTTCTTAAAAAAATAAAATTCCTGCCGATGATTTTTATTGTCGTTCCTGTTATTTTGATTCTCTTCTTTTACGAACGATTTGTTCCTGATTCCGGATTAAACTTTATCTTTGCTGTAAAGTATTCTCCTGATGAAATACGATGAGTTTTTTCGCTGTCATTTTTATTTTGATTAAAGTGTTTTTAGGGTAAAAAGAGAATATAGGGGGATGGAATAACAATATATGTAAAAAATGAAGCAAAATCCAGATGTATAAGTACTTATTTTTAAGATATGGAGGAAATAAAATTGCTGGAAAACGGTATGGTTATGGCTGTGATAATTCTTATAATTAATATTGTGTATGTTTCTTTTTTTACGATACGAATGATATTAGTCATTAAGGGACATAGATATTTAGCTGCTTTTATAAGTATGATCGAAGTGGTAATTTATGTGATTGGATTGGGGCTTGTACTGAAAAATCTTAATGAGATTCAAAATCTTATTGCATATGCGCTTGGTTACGGTCTTGGAATTATTGTTGGCACAAAAATTGAGGATAAGCTGGCCCTGGGATACATAATGGTTAACGTCATTACAAAAGAATATGATCGGGATTTGCCGAGGGTATTGAGAGAGCACGGATACGGTGTAACGAGCTGGATGGCGTGGGGACTTGAAGGAGAACGGTTGGCGATGAAAATATTGACCCCGCGGAAACATGAGTCAAAGCTTTACAGTTTAATTAAGGAACTGGATCCTAAGGCGTTTTTTATTGCTTATGAACCGAAAACCATTTTCGGGGGCTTTTGGGTAAAATCGATACGGAAAGGAAAACTATTTTCATGACAGGGAATAAGAAAAAAATCCGTTTTGAAGTAAAGGAAAACGAAACGATCGATCAATGCCTGGAGAGGATGAAAAAATCCGGTTATATTCCGGTGGGAAGATTTGAGAAACCGATTTTTAAAGAAATCGATACCGGAGGAATAAAGACCTATCAACCGGTTGGAAGGACAATCATCTTTGAAGGAAAGAAGTCGGATTAGGTAAAACCGAACATTATTTGATTACACTTTTGATATTGTTCGATAATCTTATTGACACTTTTAGGATATAGTTGATAATATGGAGAAGGATAAAAGTAAGAAAAATACCTCATATATAATGGGAATATGGCCCATACGTTTCTACCCGGTAACCTTAAATTACCGGACTATGAGGAAAGTGAATATGACCCGAACATTGTTAGCTGTACACAGAAATGCAATTTTAAATATCTGGAATTTGCCAAAAGTTAACAAACGGATAATTATGCCTTCCTTCTTGCGGAGAATATTATCCGGTATTGTTCCGGAAGATATTATTTGCAGGGCTTTATAGCCATGTTTGTTACAGCTTGTTAATGCAAAAGATGACTTAAGCCCGGGCAGATCGCTTTCTTTTGTAGAAGGAGGTCTGTGTCGGGCTTTTCTTATTTTAGCATTCTGCATGTGCTTTTGGGATTTTCCGAACAAAAGCGTATGAATAACGGCTTTTGTCCGGTTGTAAATGGAAAAAAACGTCGGGAATGTCTCTGTTTTTCCAACCGGGACAAACCCATCTTTGCTTGCCGTTTACCTGCAACGCATTTTCACCGGTATAAATCATAATCAGTTGGCAACTGCCTTTTGTGTTGGATTTAGCGGAGTGCGCCGCGGTGGTACAAGGCGATACAGAATCATGAAACAAGATGCTTTTGCTTGTTTCAAATAAATGATGCGATCAAATTGTCGATTTTTGGAAATTTTTGCGCACCATGATAAGGATTGATGGAAAGAATTAAGCAAAAAATATAAATATAATTAGCAAAGAAGGTGGAGGGTAAGAAATGAGCGCACAAATTGCTGTCATAATGGGGAGTAAATCGGATTGGGAAACAATGAAACATGCTTGTGATGTCCTTGATCAGCTGGAAATTCCTTATGAAAAAAAGGTCGTTTCCGCCCATCGCACTCCGGATTATATGTTCAAATATGCCGGGGAGGCCAGGGAACGGGGATTTAAAGTAATTATTGCCGGTGCCGGGGGTGCAGCCCATTTGCCGGGAATGGTTGCTTCCAAAACAACTCTTCCGGTTATTGGTGTTCCTGTTCAATCAAGAGCATTAAACGGAATGGATTCGTTGTTGTCGATTGTGCAAATGCCGGGAGGAGTGCCTGTTGCAACGATGGCAATCGGCAAAGCAGGGGCAACAAATGCCGGTTTGATGGCAGCACAGATTATCGGCGCTTTCGATGAGAATGTTGCGGCAAAACTGGCAAAAATGAGAGAAAACATGAAAAACACCGTATTAGAAAGCAGTGACGAACTTGAATAAAAAGGTAATTTTACCGGGACAAACGATTGGAATCATCGGTGGCGGCCAGCTGGGGAGAATGATGGCTCTTGCAGCCAAGGCGCAAGGATTCAGAATCGCTGTCGTGGATCCGACCGAGGATTGTCCATGTGCCCAAGTGGCTGATATCAGCATTGTTGGTGATTATCATGACATGAAGGCCATTGAAAAATTGGCTGAATTCAGTGATGTTATTACTTACGAATTTGAAAACATTGATGCGGGCACCTTGAAATGGCTGACGGAAAATGCCTATGTGCCCCAGGGAGCAAAACTTTTGGAAATGACTCAAAACCGTGTCACGGAGAAAGAAGGAATCACCCGTGCGGGGGTCGAAGTGGCCCCTTATGCGGTTATTAGAACCATGGATGATATTTATGAAAATATCAGCGGCATTGGATATCCCGCTGTTTTGAAGACCGCTTCCGGCGGATATGACGGAAAGGGCCAGCTTGTGATAGAAACAGAAGCTGATATTGCCAAAGCGGATGAAATTGTTAAGCACGGAACCTGTGTGCTGGAAAAATGGATTCCGTTTGAAAAGGAGATTTCCGTTATTATTACGCGCAGCGTTCATGGGGAAACGGCTGTTTTTCCAGTCGGAGAAAACATTCATTTTGAGAATATTCTTCATAAAACGATCGTTCCGGCACGGATTAATGACACGGCACGGGAACTGGCCGTTGAAAAGGCGAAAATTTTGGCAGAGTCTTTTGATTTAGTCGGCACCCTGGCTGTGGAAATGTTTTTAACAAGTGACAATAAAATTTATATAAATGAACTGGCACCGCGGCCCCATAATTCCGGCCATTATTCTATTGAGGCTTGTGAGACTTCGCAATTTGAGCAACATATCCGGGCAGTTTGCGGATGGCCCCTTGCCAGCACCAGACTATTGAAACCTGCGGTGATGGTGAATGTACTGGGAGAACATCAGGAAAAGCTTATCGGGAAAATCCCTGAACTGCGTAATTGGAAAATTCATCTCTACGGAAAAAAGGAGGCCAAAATCAAGCGGAAAATGGGCCATGTGACAATTTTGAAAGATGACCCTGAAGAAGCTCTAAGGGAAATCAAAGATAGCGGTATTTGGGAGTGCCGGCAACCTGATTGTTAGAATTTTCCTGAAAACGAAGCATTCTGACAAGAACAAGAATCATCGTCCAAAAATGTTTAGCAAGTTGAAAATGTTTCAAAATATCTATGATTATAATGGTTTTACTTGTCTGTTGGACTTTTTCATTTGGGATAGTATATATTATTCCTTCCGGCAGGCACACAATATATGGCTTTAGATTTTAGCTGACAAATTTAGATTAATTAAACGGGGGCATGAAAAGATGTACAAAGTAAAAGTTTATGTAACTCTTAAGAAAAGTGTCATTGATCCTCACGGTTCAGCAGTTGAAAGACAGTTGCAGTCAATGGACTACAACGGAGTTTCCAATGTAAGGGTTGGAAAGTATATCGAGTTCTTTGTAGAAAAATCTGACCGTAACGTTGAGGAAATTGTAAAAGAAGTATGTGAAAAAATGTTAGTTAACCCTGTTATCGAAGATTACCGTTACGAAGTTGAGGAGAGTGTTAACCAGTGAAATTTGCCGTAATTGTTTTCCCGGGATCCGATGATGTAGATATGTATCGTGCCATAAAGGACGAACTTGGCGAAGAAGCTGAATTGGTACGGCATGATGCAGAAAGTCTCGAAGGTTATGACGGCATTCTCCTGCCGGGAGGTTTTTCATATGGGGATTATCTTCGTGCAGGGGCGCTTGCCCGTTTAAGTAATGTGATGAAGGAAGTTGTCAAAGCGGCTGAAGCCGGAAAGCCGGTCTTGGGTGTCGGCAACGGGTTTCAGATTTTACTCGAAGCCGGTTTGCTGCCGGGGGCGATGAAGAAAAATGAAAGTTTGACATTTATTTGCCGTCCCGAAGCAATCAAAGTGCAAAACAATCAAACGATATTTACATCCCTTTATGAAGAAGGGGAAGTCATCACAGTTCCGATTGCCCATGAATCAGGAAATTATTACTGTGATGAAGAAACCTTGAAAAGGCTGAAAGAAAATAATCAGATTGTTTTTACATATGAAAACAATCCAAACGGCAGTCTGGAAGGGATTGCCGGCATTATCAACGAAGCCGGAAACGTGCTCGGAATGATGCCCCATCCTGAAAGAGCAGTTGATGAGTTAATTGGGGGAACAGACGGATTGAAGCTATTTCGGTCAATCGTGAAACATTGGAGGGAAACTACAAATGTCACAAATGCGTGAACCAAGTCCGGAGCAAATTAAAGCAGAAAAAATATATCGCGAAATGGGAATGACAGACGGCGAATACACCATGGTGGAAAATATTCTCGGCCGTCTCCCGAACTACACGGAAACAGGCTTATTCTCTGTTATGTGGTCTGAGCACTGCAGCTATAAAAACTCTAAACCAATTTTGAAAAAATTCCCTACAGAAGGTGAAAGAGTGCTCCAGGGGCCGGGGGAAGGCGCCGGGGTAGTGGATATCGGCGACGGCCAGGCGATTGTCTTTAAACTGGAAAGCCATAACCACCCTTCAGCTGTTGAGCCTTATGAAGGTGCTGCAACAGGCGTGGGCGGAATTCTCCGCGATGTCTTTTCCATGGGAGCAAGACCGATTGCAAACTTAAACTCTCTGCGTTTCGGTGAGCTTGATTCCGAAAGAACAAAATATTTGTTTAAAGAGGCTGTGGCCGGTATTTCCGGTTACGGAAACAGGATGGGAATCCCGACCGTCGGCGGAGAGATTCAGTTTGATCCCTGTTATGAAGGAAATCCTCTGGTCAATGCGATGAGCGTTGGCTTACTCAATCACGAGGATCTTAAAAAAGGCCAGGCGCACGGGGTTGGAAACTCTGTCATGTACGTTGGTTCTAAAACAGGCCGGGATGGAATTCACGGCGCCACTTTTGCATCTGAGGAATTCAGTGAAGATGCTGAAGTGGAAAGCCCGGATGTCCAGCGCGGTGACCCGTTCGTGGAAAAACTATTGTTGGAAGCCTGTCTGGAACTTGTGAAATCAGATGCTCTTGTCGGTATTCAGGACATGGGTGCCGCAGGATTGACCAGTTCATCTGCGGAAATGGCCAGCAAAGCCGGAACGGGCATTGAAATGAATCTTGACCTTGTTCCGCAGCGTGAAGAAGGCATGACGGCTTACGAAATGATGCTTTCTGAATCTCAGGAGCGGATGCTTCTCATCGTCAAGGAAGGACGCGAACAGGAGGTTATTGACCTCTTTAAGAAATATGGCCTGGAGGCTGCAACAGTCGGAAAAGTAACGGATGATAAAATGCTGCGCCTCATTCATAAAGGTGAAGTGGTGGCGGAAGTTCCTGTCGATGCGTTGGCTGAAGATGCGCCCGTTTATCATAAACCTTCAAAAGAACCTGAGTATTACCGCGAGTTCCAGGCGATGGAGAATGTGATTCCTGAAGTGGATGATTATAATGAAACACTTGTTGCTCTTCTTAAGCAGCCGACGATCGCAAGCAAAAAATGGGTCTATGAGCAATATGATTACATGGCACGGACAGATACGGTTGTACCGCCCGGTTCTGATGCAGGTGTTGTTCGGATTCGCGGAAAAAATAAGGCATTGGCCATGACTACCGACTGTAACTCCCGATATATTTATTTGGATCCAAAAACCGGAGGAAGGATTGCTGTTGCCGAAGCCGCAAGAAATATTGTCGCTTCAGGCGGAGAGCCGATTGCTACAACTGACTGTCTGAACTTCGGAAGTCCGGAAAAACCGGAGATTTTCTGGCAACTTGAACAATCAGCCGAAGGAATGAGTGAAGCATGCCGGGCTCTGAATGCGCCGATTATCAGCGGAAATGTTTCCTTGTACAATGAAACAGACGGTACGGCTATTTACCCGACACCGGCAGTCGGTATGGTCGGATTAATTACAGATTTAAAACATATTACGACACAAGAATTTAAAGCAGCCGGCGATCTCATTTACCTTGTCGGAGAGACAAAGGATGAGTTTGGCGGAAGCGAATTGCAAAAAATGAAATACGGCAAGATTTTTGGAAAAGCTCCGGAATTGGACCTTGATACCGAAGTGAAAGTGCAAAAGCAGATTCTGTCAGCCATCCGGGCCGGATTAGTTGCTTCAGCCCATGATATTTCCGAAGGCGGCTTTGCCGTAGCCCTTGCGGAAAGCTGTATGGGGGCAAAAGGTCTGGGTGCAGAAGTAGAAGTGACAGGAAATCCGGTTTCTGCTTTATTTAGTGAATCTCAATCCCGCTTTATTCTTTCTGTGAAAAAGGAAAATCAAGCAGAGTTTGAAAAAATGGTTGACGCCAAACTGATCGGACAAGTAACCGGAAATCCGGTTTTGCAAATCTCCTGCAACGGAGAAACCGTGATTAACCAGCAGGTTGATGAATTAAGAAAAGAGTGGGAAGGAGCTATCCCATGCTTGCTGACGTAAGGGGTCTCACTGAAGAATGCGGGATTTTTGGAATATGGGGTCATCCTGATGCTTCACTGATTACCTATTATGGCTTGCATGCTTTGCAGCACCGCGGACAGGAAG
>JANWJP010000115.1 GCA_025451895.1 Robertmurraya sp. | reverse complement strand
GAAATTGCCCCTCTTGCCTATATGCGGGGAAGAACCCTGGAGGACGCCTACGTCATTCTTGATGAAGCCCAAAATACAACAAAGGCGCAAATGAAAATGTTCTTAACAAGACTCGGGTTTGGATCTAAAATGGTTATTACCGGAGATAAAACACAAATTGATCTTCCGAAAGGAATACATTCCGGTCTGATTGAAGCGGAAAGCATCCTTAAAAATATCAAAGGGATTGAATTTGTTTACCTTGAGGAAAGCGATGTTGTGCGGCATCCGCTTGTTTCGAGAATTATTCAGGCCTATGAAAGATCAGATCGAGAATAGCCGTTTGGGAAACTCCCAAACGGCTTATTCTGTTAAAAAGGTGTAATATTTTTTAGTGTGAAAACGGTTGGAAAACTGATATTATTTTCATAACGGTCTATCAAAAATTTTTTCAGCCGGCAACTTTGTGAAACAATCCGGCTGACACAATTTGTTTTTTAGTTTGTTAATGGAAACGCTTTTTTGCTATTTTTTACAAAAGTGAATATTATCGCCAATTAAGCTGTCCGGGGATGGATTCATCCGCCATGTCTGCGGAATGGGGGACCGCTTCAAATTTTAGAAATGAATGTGAAAATTTGTTTCTTGGCTGTTCAGCTGTGGTTCAGGCTATATATACAGTAATAATTGGTATTACTCGTTTTCGCTGTGATTGGAGGCTTTAAAAGGTGGACAGAATACAAAATTATTTTACTAAAATACGCTCTTTGTTGGATATAGCTTTTTTCAGAGTGCTTCTTTTTATTCTGTTGGGCGTTATTCTTTATTTTGCAATGTTAAGTAATGTAAAAACAGAAAAGTTGCATATAGAAGAATTTTCTATCGCCGAAGAAACCATCCGTTCTCCGGTAACTGTAACAGATAAAGAAAGCACGGAAAGAAAAAGGCAAGAAGCGGAAGCGCAAGTCAGTGATGTTTATGTATTAAAGAAAGAGATTGGCGAGAACCGTGTCGATCTTATTACTTCCATTTTCGATGCGGCCATTGAGGTAATCCGGGAAACTGAAAAAGAAACGAAATCAGACGGGGAACAGGCCGGGGAAGACGAATCTGATAACGCGGGTGAATTGGTCACCGCTGAAGCAAAAGTGGAGATGTTGAAGGAGAAACTTCCCGATGATATAACGAAGGATATATCTGATGCGGCATTCCTTTCCCTCGTTACCTCATCAAGGGATAAGTTGACGATTGCCAAAGACGTAACGGTAACTGCGATTAATAATGTGATGAAAAACCGGATTCCTGCTGATGAGGTGGAAAACGGCAAAAAACGTGTTGAGGATGAACTGAGTTATGCAAACATTTCCGGTGATCTGAAGAATGCTGCCATTGAACTGGGGCGCTACGGGATTATGCAAAATGAATTTTTTGACCCGGAAAAAACCCAGGAATTGAAAAAACAGGCCAGGGAAAGTGTGGAGCCTGTAAAAATTCTGCAGGGCCAGATTATTGTTGAAGAGAATCAGTTAATCAACCGGGAAATATACCGGCAGCTGGAGCTTGTCGGTTTACTTGATCACGATCATTCATTTATGCCTTTTGCGGGTTTATTGTTGACGATTATTGTTCTTTTATCCGCCGTATATTATTATTTTCACGGACTTGATGTTAAAAATGAAACAAAGCAAAACTATCTGCTTCTTTTTACTATCATCTTTATTTTATCGATTGCTCTTCTTAAGGGGGTCAGTTTAATCAGGCCGTCCGATTATCTGGAAATCGGCTATGCGTTTCCGGCAGCAATGGGAGCGATGCTCATCAAGATTTTGATTGATGAAAGGCTTGCCTTTATTTGGTCAGTTTTGCAGGCGGTCATCGGAAGCATTATTTTTAATGTGGGGATTACCGGCCTGCTTAATATGAGTATCGGAATTTATTTCCTTGTCAGCAGTCTCGGTGCAGTTCTTTATTTAAACTCACAAAATCAGCGTTCAAAGATTTTTAAAGCTGGACTATTCATATCCTTGCTGAATATTGTCGTGATCTTCTCACTGGTCTTTATGCAAAACGGTACTTATTCAGCAAAGGAATATACTTTCTTTATTGTCGCTCCGCTTATTTCCGGAATAGCATCTGCCGTTCTCACCATAGGCCTTCTGCCGTTTTTGGAAGCCGGATTCGGAGTTCTTTCCTCCATGAGGCTGATTGAATTATCTAATCCAAATCATCCTCTGTTAAGAAAAATTTTAACCGAAGCACCGGGCACATATCATCACAGTGTAATGGTTGCCAATTTGGCAGAATCAGCCTGTGAAGCCGTGGGAGCAAACGGCTTGCTGGCAAGAGTGGGGAGCTATTATCATGATATCGGCAAAACAAACCGGCCCAGGTTTTTTATTGAAAATCAACTCAATATTGATAATCCCCATGACAGGATTTCGCCGGAAAAAAGCAAAAATATTATTGCGGCTCATGTGACAGACGGTGCCGGACTGCTCAGAAAACATCGAATGCCGAAGGAAATCATCGATATTGCCGAACAGCATCATGGAACATCTTTGATTAAATATTTCTATCATAAAGCGAAACAAAATGGCGAAGAGGTTGATGAAAAGGATTTTCGCTATCCGGGACCGAAACCGCAAACAAAAGAGGCGGCGATTGTCGGAATTGCCGATAGTGTGGAGGCGGCAGTCCGTTCTTTGTCACATCCGACTTCGGCTCAAATTGAGAATCTGGTGAGAAATATTATTTCAGATCGTCTCCAAGATGGGCAGCTTAATGAATGTGACCTTACTCTTAAGGAATTGGAAGTGGTGGCAAATACATTATGTGAAACATTAAAGGGAATTTTCCATTCAAGGATCGAGTATCCCGAAATGAATAAACAGAAGGTGAATGAGCGTGAGTCTAACCATTGATTTCATGGATGAAACCGGTCAGTTTCCTGAACAGTTTATTTCGCAATTGGAGGAATTGCTTCATTTTGCGGCAGAAAAAGAAAATATTGAAGACTTAAGTGAGATTTCTGTAACTATTGTTACAAACAAAAGGATTCAAGAAATTAACCGCGATTATCGCGGCATCGACCAACCGACAGATGTAATCTCATTTGCTTTGGAAGAAATGGCTGAGGATGAGCTTGAAATACAAGTGGAAGGAATGCCGAGGGTTTTGGGTGATATTATAATTTCCCTGCCGAAAGCAATCGAGCAGGCAAAAACATACGGCCATTCCCTGGAGAGAGAACTGGGCTTTCTCGCTGTTCACGGGTTCCTTCATCTGTTGGGATATGATCATATGAATGATGCGGATGAAAAAATCATGTTTGCAAGACAAAGGGAAATCTTAGATGAATTCGGATTACAAAGATAAACGGCTTTTCAATCCTGCCAGGCTGTTCCGGTCATTTTTCTATGCATGGAGAGGAATCCGCAGGGCGATAAACAGTGAACAGAATCTAAGAATCCATGTTATTGCCGCTTTCATTGTGATTATACTGGCTGTTCTTTTTAAATTATCAGTAACAGAATGGCTTTTCATTCTTATCGCGATCGGTGGCATGTTTTCTTTGGAACTAATCAATTCAGCGATAGAAAGGGTTGTTGACCTTAATACAGATCAATATCATCCTTTGGCAGAACAGGCAAAGGACATGGCTGCCGGTGCTGTCATGGTTTATGCTTTCCTTTCTGTTGTAATTGGTGCGGTGATTTTTTTGCCCAAACTCATGTCATTTATAAAAAGCATCCAATTGTAAATACCTGCGGAAGTCTGCCCGTGATCAAGAGGAAAAATTCTTTCTAATCCCTAATCACGGGCAGCTTTTTTCGGTTTGCAATCGGATTGTAAAACGATTAAAATTAAATCCAATCTTCCTCTTTTCGGGTCAAAAGTTGATTTTTCTGATTTTCAGCCGCTGTTTACGGAATGACAGTGAAATCTTTTGGAAAATAAGATAAAATAAAAAGAAGCGGATGTCTTCTTGCATGAAAGGAAGATTCTCTGTGGAAATGAAAAAAGTGATTGACGAAGCTAAAGCTGCCAGAGAGAAGGCCTATGCTCCTTACTCTCATTTTAAAGTAGGGGCAGCGCTGTTAACGAAAGACGGAAAAATATATCAAGGATGTAATATTGAAAATGCTTCCTACAGCGTGACCAATTGTGCAGAGAGAACCGCCATTTTTAAAGCGTATTCAGAGGGTGAACGCCGTTTTGCCATGCTTGCGGTGGTTGCCGATACCCCCCGGCCGGTACCGCCTTGCGGTGCATGCCGTCAAGTTCTCTCCGAGCTGTGTCCGGGGGATATGCAGGTTGTTCTCGCTAATATGCACGGTGATATGAAAGTATATACAGTTGAGGAATTGCTGCCGGGGGCATTTTCGGCGGAGGATTTACATGGAAAATAAAGGATACAGATCAGGTTTTATTTCAATTATCGGCCGTCCCAATGTGGGCAAGTCCACCTTTCTTAACCGGGTCATCGGGCAAAAGATTGCGATTATGAGCGATAAGCCGCAAACGACCCGCAACAAGATTCAGGGGGTATTGACAACCGATGATGCCCAATTCATTTTCATTGATACCCCGGGGATTCATAAACCGAAGCACAAGCTTGGAGATTTTATGGTGAAGGTGGCGCAAAACACCCTGAGAGAAGTGGATCTCGTATTGTTTATGGTTAATGCCGAGGAAGGCTGCGGCCGCGGCGATGAGTTTATTATTGAAAAATTGAAATCCGTAAATACCCCTGTTTTTCTGGTGATTAATAAAATTGACCGGATACATCCGGACGAACTTCTGACATTGGTGGAAACATACAGTAAAAAGCATGACTTTAGCGAGATTATTCCAATTTCAGCTCTTGAAGGAAATAATGTTGAAAGGCTTTTGGAGCAAATCAGGAATTATATGCCTGAAGGACCTCAATATTATCCGCCCGATCAAGTGACAGATCATCCGGAGCGGTTTATTGTATCGGAGTTGATTAGAGAAAAGGTTTTGCATTTAACAAGGGAAGAAGTTCCCCACTCTGTCGCTGTTGTTCTTGATAAAATGGCCCCGATGGAAGACAAGGATGTCATTCATATTATGGCGACGATTGTAGTTGAAAGGGATTCGCAGAAAGGAATCATCATTGGAAAAAGAGGAAGCATGCTGAAAGAAATCGGCCGGAGAGCACGGATGGACATTGAAAATTTGTTGGGTTCGAAGGTGTTTTTGGAGCTTTGGGTTAAAGTGCAAAAAGACTGGCGCAACAGATTATCCCAGCTGAGGGATTTTGGTTTTCGCGAAGATGAGTATTAAAATGGAACCTTTATAAACCTATTGGCATGAAGTTCATTTTATGCATGATTTTCATTAACAATTTTTGCGACTAATGTTTTTGTCAATCAGGGCTAATGATAAAATTAAGGATTTACGATAAGAAATGCTAGTCTAAATTGCGAAAGGTGGGGTTTTTCATGTTGGATTTCACTTGGAAGCTCTTTTCACAAACAGGTAACATTGACACTTATTTACTATTTAAGGAGCTGGAAAAGGATAATCAGGAAACACCCGAAAAAGACGATGGAGAGCTAGCAGAGATCGAATATCCGTTTCTGTAAAGGCCCTGAAATGATCATGCAACTGAGAAACCTTAACCACAGGTATTTCAGTAATTATGCGTCATGTTTCATTACAGGGATGGTGTACTGCCATGCTGGAGAAGTGTGAAGGAATTGTTATACGAACGAATGATTATGGCGAAACAAATAAAGTTGTTACTTTGTATACCCGCGAATGGGGCAAGATCGGGGTAATGGCACGCGGAGCCAAAAAACCAAACAGCAGGCTCGCAGCCATTACCCAGCCTTTTACATATGGTTACTATCTTGTTCAAACCGGGCGGGGGTTGGGCGGATTGCAGCAAGGTGAAATGATATCCTCCTGGAAGACGATTAAGGAGGACATTTTTCTGACTGCCTATGCCAGTTATATAGCTGAATTGACAGACAAGAGCACTGAGGACAGGAAAGCAAATCCTTATATGTTTGAGATGCTGCTGCAAACGTTGCAATACATAAATGAAGGGCTTGATCCTGAAGTTCTTGTGCTGATATATGAAATGAAAATGCTTAACACGCTCGGGCTGTACCCGGTACTCGATCAATGTTCTGTATGCAGAAGCACTGAAGGACGGTTTTCCTTTTCCATCAGGGAAGGTGGACTTCTCTGTCATCGCTGCACAGACAAGGATCCGTACCGCTTTGATGTAGCGCAGACAACGATTAGGCTTTTAAGGATTTTTTATTATATCGATTTAAAAAGACTGGGTAACATTTCGGTAAAAGATGAGACGAAACAGGAGTTAAGAACGGTTGTGGATGCCTATTATGATGAATTCTCCGGTTTAAATCTGAAATCGAAAAGATTTCTTAAGCAGATGGATCAACTAAAAGGTTTATCTTAATCTAATTATTGACAACGACTTTATTTTTGGCTATGATTCAAAATGAATCATTAATCATGTGAATAATAGCTGTGTTGAAGGAAAGGAGTACTTAACATCACTCTGTTGAAGCGAACCCGGGATGGTGGGAGCCGGGGAGCAGGGCGTTAAGGAAGGCGTTCCGGAGCAGTGTGTAAAATAAGGTGGCCGCCAATGGCGGCAAATAGGGTGGAACCGCGGGTAACTCTCGTCCCTATGCTGATGGAAACGGCATAGAGAACGGGAGTTTTTTGTTTTATTAGAGATTTTGCTGTCAATTGTACTTAATTGTTTCTCAACTTGTTTTTGTTTCATTGCGGGGCTATTATGTCCGGCCGTGAAGAACAGCCTTTCACGTATGATATAACAGCCGGTTTTTCGAATGTTTTTTCGAATAAGAAAGAAAAAAATTGAAAGGAAGCATTATTAAAAAAAGAAAGGAAGAAGTGTCTATGAATATTCAAAATATGATTCTGGCACTGCAGAAGCATTGGGCTGACCAAGGATGTATTCTGATGCAGGCTTACGATGTGGAAAAAGGTGCGGGAACGATGAGTCCCTATACATTCCTGCGGGCAATCGGACCTGAGCCGTGGAATGTGGCTTATGTTGAGCCGTCCCGGCGTCCCGCTGACGGACGATATGGAGAGAACCCGAACCGTCTTTATCAGCATCATCAATTCCAGGTGATCATGAAGCCTTCTCCGGACAATATACAGGATATTTATTTGGATTCGTTAAAGGCTTTGGGAATTAATCCGTTGGAGCATGACATCCGTTTTGTTGAAGATAACTGGGAAAACCCGTCATTAGGATGCGCCGGACTTGGCTGGGAAGTTTGGCTTGACGGAATGGAAATTACGCAGTTTACCTATTTCCAGCAAGTAGGGGGGCTTGACTGCCGTCCGGTATCAGTCGAGATCACATACGGAATTGAGAGATTGGCCTCTTATATTCAGGACAAAGAAAATGTGTTTGATTTAGAGTGGACAGATGGATTTACATACAGGGACATATTCCTTCAACCGGAATATGAACATTCCAAGTATACCTTTGAAACATCTGATCCGGACATGCTTTTCCATTTGTTTGCAATTTATGAAAAAGAGGCACACCGTCAAATGGAGAAAGGGCTTGTCCATCCGGCTTATGATTATGTTTTAAAGTGTTCTCACGTATTTAATATTTTGGATGGCAGAGGTGCTATTTCAGTTACGGAACGGACCGGCTATATTGCGAGGATCCGCAGTCTTGCCAGAAAAGTGGCGAAAACATTTTACGCAGAACGGGAAAAGCTTGGATTTCCAATTTTGAAAGCGAAGGAGGATAAGAGCAATGAGTAAAAGGGATTTATTGCTGGAAATTGGCCTCGAGGAAATGCCGGCCCGGTTTGTTACGAGTTCGATGGAACAATTGTCGGAAAAAATTCAAAGCTGGTTGCAATCCAAGAAAATAGATTTTGATGCCGTTTCTTCATTCTCAACTCCGCGCAGACTGGCCGTACTCGTTGAAGGTGTCCGTGAAGCCCAGGCTGACCTTCATGAAGAGGTGAAAGGACCGGCTAAAAAAATCGCATTGGATGAGAACGGACAATGGACAAAAGCAGCCGCCGGGTTTGCAAGGGGTCAGGGAATGATGACTGACGATATTTATTTTAAAGAAGTAAATGGCGTTGAATATTGCTATGTTGAAAAACATATTAAAGGCATGGAAACAGTGTCTCTCCTCCCGGAATTGAAGGAAATTGTCGCAGGAATGTCTTTCCCTAAAAATATGTACTGGGCCAATGAGGACTTGCGCTATATACGGCCGATTAAATGGATTGCAGCGATGTACGGAGAGGAGATCATTCCGTTTTCGGTTGCCGGTGTTTCGTCCTCCAACTGGAGCATGGGTCATCGCTTCTTAGGAGAGAAAACAGAGTTTGCGACGGCAAAGGAATATGAAGAAGCGCTTTTGCAGCAATATGTGATCGCTGATCCGGTGAAAAGAAAAGATATCATTTTGTCGCAAATTAAGGTTCTTGAAGAGGAGAATAATTGGATAATCCCTGTAGATGAAGGTCTGTTGGAAGAGGTTAATAATCTCGTGGAATATCCGACGGCTCTTTACGGTCGTTTTGAAGAAGAATTCCTCCAATTGCCGGAGGAGGTTCTGATAACGTCTATGAAAGAACATCAGCGTTATTTTCCGGTAAAATCGAAAGATGGAAACCTGTTGCCGTATTTTGTGACGATTCGCAACGGAAACGATCAACATCTTGATATTGTGGCTAAAGGAAATGAAAAAGTATTGCATGCAAGATTGGCGGACGCAGCATTTTTCTATCGCGAGGACCAAAAATTGGCCATATCTGACTGTCTCACAAAACTGGAGGCTATTGTATATCATGATGAAATCGGGACATTGGCAGAAAAAGTTAACCGCGTGCGTAAGTTTACAAACCAATTGGCCGATATTTTAGCCTTTAGTTCTGAGGATAAGCAATTGGCTGACAGGGCTGCAGAAATCTGCAAGTTTGATTTGGTAACAAATATGGTTAATGAATTCCCGGAACTCCAAGGTTTCATGGGTGAAAAGTATGCATTGCAGAAAGGCGAACCGGAGGGAGTTGCAATAGCCGTAAATGAACACTATATGCCGAGAAACGCAGACGATTCGCTGCCTTCCACAGATCCGGGAGCACTCCTGTCTACAGCAGAAAAGATGGATACGATTGCTGCATTCTTTGCAATCGGTAATATACCTACCGGTTCCCAGGATCCTTATGCTCTTAGAAGACAGGCATCCGGAATTGTGCAGATTTTAGAAACTAAGGGTTGGAAGCTTGACCTGGAAAAATTGATTGAAATGGCTGTAACCCTTATTGCAGAAGATGGCATAGCCATTCAAGAACGCGGCCAACTGGAAAAAGATATTCTTGATTTCTTTAAACTGCGCTTAAAATATTTACTACAGGAGCGGAAAATCCGCCATGATATTGTTGACTCGGTTCTTGTCTTCAAAATCGGTCCTGTGGCTGAACTTGTGGAGAAAGCTGATATATTGCAATCCAGGCTTTCCGCAGAAGGATTCAAAGAAAGCATCGAGGCGCTTGGCAGAGTCATAAACATTGCTGTGAAGGCGGAAGGCGGGGAAATTAGGCCCGATTTATTTGAGAATGAATGGGAGCAAAAACTGTACAATAAATTCCTGAATGTCAGAGAAAGTCTCGATGCAAATTATAGCAGCAAGCATTATTTTGAACTTCTTGTTTCCATGAAAGACGAAATTACCGATTATTTTGACCATACGATGATTATGGTTGAAGATGAAACGATTCGCAGGAACCGTTTAAATCTTATGGATAGTCTTGCCCGTCTGATTAAAGGATTTGCAGACTTTAATAAAATTAATGTTAAATAGCTGATAAAAGATATATATTTTTTCAGAGCGGTTTGCCCCGGTTTCATTCGGACGATTAAGCCGGGGAGCCGCCTGTTTTTTAATACATCATTTGTATTCTGCCGGTTTATGTTTTTTCCCGGAGGCGGTATTTTTTTTGATCTGACCGCAAAGTAGGGATAAATTACCTGTTTTTTGAAGCCCGATTTGCAGGCCATTTAATAAAGCAATACTGTGTTATTCTTTTTTATCTGCGCTGTGGTTCAATGTAAGTCCATGCTTAACAGGATGGCAATTGAATTGAATAGTGTTGCCTTTCTTTGTCATTTTCGGAAAATAGTATATAATATTGAGTATAAAGTATTATGCACAATGGCATGATCCCGTTAGGTGGTGGGTACGATCGAACTGAACAGCCGTCAACAAAAAATTTTGAATATTGTTAAGGAATACGGTCCGATAACCGGAGAAAGTATTGCCGAAAAGCTTAACTTAACAAGAGCGACATTAAGACCGGATTTATCGATTTTAACCATGGCCGGTTTTTTAGATGCCCGTCCGAGAGTGGGCTATTTTTATACCGGTAAAACAGGGAATCAACTGTTAAGAGAAAATTTGCGCAAACTGAAGGTGAAAGATTTTCAATCAATTCCGGTGGTGGTTACGAGCGGTGTTTCCGCTTATGATGCAATCGTCACCATGTTTTTGGAGGATGTCGGCACATTATTTGTTGTCGATGAAGATGGACTGTTGATAGGAGTTATTTCAAGAAAGGACCTGCTTCGCGCCAGTATTGGAAAACAGGAACTGGCGACTCTTCCGGTTGATATTATTATGACAAGAATGCCTAATATTACGATGTGCAAAAAAGATGATCCGTTACTCGATGTTGCCGAGAAACTGATTGAAAGACAGATCGATGCAATTCCTGTTGTCAAAGAAAAAGGAGCCGGCTTTGAAGTAATCGGAAGAATAACAAAAACAAATGTAACAGAGGCACTCGTCTCCATAGGCAGAGAAGACGGATGAAAAAGCACCGCCAATAAAAAAGAGCAGGTTGAACGGGTTAATATACCGGCATATTGGGGGAAGATGAATATGGTGGATATTCCAGTCATTTATGTGGTTTCTGATACAGTAGGAGAAACAGCTGAATTAATCACAAAATCTGCTGTAGCGCAATTTAAAGGAAACCGGATGAATATCAAAAGATTTCCCTACGTGGAGGAAAAGGCAAATATAGACGAGGTTATTTCACTTGTAAAATATGAACAGGGCATGATTGTATATAATTTGGTTGATGCGGAACTCCGCAAATATATGCAGGAGTCAGCCCAAAAAGAAGGAATATGCGCGTGTGATATGATCGGTCCTTTGATTGAAAAAATCGGCTTGGTATCAGGTCTCCATCCGGTCAACGAACCGGGAGCCGTTCAGAAGCTTGATAAGGATTATTTTAAAAGAATTGAAGCGATTGAATTTGCAGTAAAATATGACGACGGGAAGGATCCGAGAGGAATTCTTAAAGCAGATATTGTTCTCATAGGTGTTTCAAGAACATCAAAAACCCCGCTTTCACAATATCTGGCATTAAAACGCCTTAAAGTGGCCAATGTCCCCATTGTACCTGAAGTGGACCCTCCGGAAGAACTTTTTGCCATTCCCAGGCATAAATGTTATGGTTTAAGAATCAGTCCGGAAAAATTAACGCAGATTCGCCGTGAACGGTTAATATCCCTTGGTTTGGATGAGCATGCCATGTACGCAAGGCAGGAGAGAATTACTGAAGAGCTGGATTATTTTGAACAGCTTGCATCAAAACTGGATTGCCGGGTGGTTGATGTTACAAATAAAGCGATCGAAGAAACGGCAAATATCATTTTATATCATTATTACAAAAATAAAGAACAGCGCTAGTACAAGTCAATTAGGCTTGTACAGTTTTTTTCTTTTCGGGTATCTGTTTATGTAAGAAAGCAGGATAAAATATTAGCCAAAAACAGATTTATAGGATATAATAAAAAATTGTGATAAAAATGTTTTGGATACAGGTTTAGACTTACCATGGAACGAATACACTATTTACTGTCTGATGTCAAGAATTACTGGAGATAATTTTCGACATTATGATAATTCATAAAAGTTATTCCCCTGATTAAGAAGGAATCTCTGGAGTGATGTAGAATAAATATTACAATAGGGAAAACAACTGTTTTTGTGGATGCCGATTCTTGCCCTGTTAAAAAGGATATTGTCGAAATTTCCCTCCGCTTTCATGTTAAATTGATATTTGTTTCATCCTTTAACAGTTTGCAAAGAGAACAGGGGCCTTTTGTTTGGCATTATGTTGATACAGAAAAGGAAGCAGCTGATATGTTTATAATCAACCATGTTCAAAGCGGAGATGTGGTTGTTACTCATGATATCGGATTAGCTGCAATTCTTCTTTCCAAAAATGTTTCCGTCATTCATCCGCGCGGGACTGTTTTTGCAGAGAGGGATATCCCTTCTGCTTTGCATTTGAGGTATCTTGCCGGCAGAGAACGGCGTCAAAAGAAGCTCCGGAAAGGCCAGGGAATGTTTACAAATGAGGACAGAAAAAGTTTTCGCAATAATTTTATAAGAATTTTGTCGAAAATTGAAGGGAATTATTGATTCTTGGCGAATATTATTTAAGTCGGTGAAATCACCAAGGTTTTGGAGTTGTTTATCATGCATGCGCGCATACCGGAGGAGAAAATTAATGAAATTCGTCAAGCGGTCGATATCGTTGATGTAATCAGTGATTATGTTCAATTGAAAAAGCAGGGCAGAAACTATTTTGGATTATGTCCGTTCCATGGCGAAAATACCCCTTCTTTTTCAGTTTCTCCTGAAAAACAAATTTTTCATTGCTTTGGCTGCGGCGCTGGAGGCAATGTCTTTTCCTTTTTAATGGAACATGATGGCTTGTCCTTTCAGGAAGCTGCCATTAAGTTGGCTGAAAGAGCAAACATTGTTCTGGAGCTTTCCCAACCGGTATTTTCCGGGGAAACATCAGGGGATCGGGAATACCGGCAGATGATTGAGGCCCATGACCTGTTATGTAAATTTTACCATCATATCCTTGTAAATACAAAGGATGGTCAACATGCTCCGGAATATCTTTATAACAGGGGATTCACAGATGAGCAGATCGAAAAATATCAAATTGGTTATGCCTTAAACTCGCGGGATGTGGATTATAAATTTTTGACAAAAAGAAATTACAAGCCTTCGCTTTTAGAAAAGGCAGGACTGATTATCAGAAGTGAAAAAGATGGAAATTACTTTGATCGTTTCCGCGATCGGGTTATGTTTCCTATCTTTGATACAAAAGGGAATACGATTGCTTTTTCCGGGAGGACTCTGGGGGCGGGTGAGCCCAAATATTTAAACAGTCCCGAGACAGCAATTTTTAATAAAAGTAAAATTTTGTATAATTTTCATCTTGCAAGACCGGCGATTCGAAAACAGCAGCAGGTCATATTGTTTGAGGGATTTGCTGACTGTATCGCAGCGGATCGTTCCGGTGTGGAAAACGGGGTTGCAACGATGGGAACATCGTTAACCTCTGAACACGTTTTATTAATCCGCCGGAATACTGACTTAGTGACTATCTGCTATGATTCGGATCAAGCGGGAATAGAGGCCGCATGGAGAGCGGGCGAATTATTAACCGAAGCCGGTTGCCAAGTACGGGTGGCAATGTTGGAAGACGGACTCGATCCTGATGATTATATCCGTAAATATGGCAGAGAAAAATTTCGGGATGCAGTCATTCATTCCAGTTTGACATTTACATCCTTCAAACTTCATTATTTAAAAAAGGGGAAGGACCTCCAGAATGACGGGGATCGTCTTCAGTATGTGGAAGAGGCCTTAAAAGAAATAAGCATTCTTGACAAGGCGGTGGAAAGGGATCATTATCTCCGCCAATTGGCCAATGAATTTACCTTATCATTGGATGCTCTAAAGCAGCAAGTAAAACAAATTTCTTCTGCCAATAAGAAAAAATTAAATAAAGAACAATCTGGCGTTCGCAAGAAAATATTGCTGCAAAGCCGCCCCGAGTCTTTAAAACCCGCTTATTATAATGCGGAGCGGCTATTGATTGCCCATATGATGAGGGACCCGGATTTGGCTTTCAGAGTAAAAGATATGTTGGACGGGGAACCGTTTAATGTTGATGAACATCAGGCAATCATCACTTATTTATTTGGATATTTTGAACAAGGATTGGAACCGGATCCCAGTCATTTTATGAATTATCTGGATGATTCCCGCCTGAAGCAAATGGTAGCCAATATTGATATGATGTTGATTAATGAGGACATCAGTGAGCAAGAATTGCATGATTATATTAAACAGGTGTTGAATCACCGAAAAATGTTAAAGATAAAAGAAAAAGAAGCTGAAGGAAAAGAAGCTGAAAAGAGAAAAGACTACAAAAAAGCTGCCGAAATTGCCCGGGAAATTATTGAAATGCAAAAAGCATTAAAATAAATGAAAGAAGTATTGCGTTTGTGATTTTGGAAGGAGGGGTACATATGGCTGAAAAATCAGCCCGTTCAAAAGAGGTTGATACAGAGTTGACCCTAGAACAAGCAAAGGAACAATTAATGGAAATAGGAAAAAAGACAGGCGTGCTGTCATATGAGCACATCGCTGAGAAACTGTCACAATTTGATTTGGAATCAGATCAAATGGATGAGTTTTACGAGTTTCTCGGGGAACAAGGAATAGAGTTGGTAGACAGCAGTGATGATACTGATCCGGATGACGAAGAATTTGACGATGATGAGGAAGAATTCGACTTAAATGATCTAAGTGTCCCTCCCGGTGTGAAAATCAACGATCCTGTCCGCATGTACCTGAAGGAAATCGGACGTGTGGACTTATTGACTGCAGAAGAAGAAATTGAACTGGCTGAAAGACTTGAACAAGGGGACGAAGAAGCAAAACGCCGTCTTGCTGAAGCGAATTTGCGTCTCGTTGTCAGTATTGCAAAACGATATGTAGGCCGCGGGATGCTGTTCCTTGATTTAATACAGGAAGGAAATATGGGTCTAATTAAGGCTGTCGAAAAATTTGATCACAGAAAAGGTTTTAAATTCAGTACGTACGCAACTTGGTGGATTCGTCAGGCGATAACAAGGGCAATTGCCGATCAGGCCAGAACGATCCGGATCCCTGTTCACATGGTTGAAACGATCAATAAATTGATCCGCGTGCAAAGACAACTGCTTCAAGATCTCGGGCGCGAACCAACTCCGGAAGAAATTGCCGAAGACATGGATTTAACTCCTGAAAAGGTCCGTGAAATTCTGAAAATAGCCCAGGAACCTGTGTCATTGGAAACACCAATTGGTGAAGAAGATGATTCCCATTTAGGAGATTTTATTGAAGATCAGGAAGCAACATCACCTTCTGAACATGCTGCTTATGAGCTGTTAAAAGAACAGCTTGAGGATGTTCTCGATACATTGACGGACAGGGAAGAGAATGTCTTAAGACTCCGGTTCGGGCTCGATGACGGCCGCACCCGTACTTTGGAAGAAGTGGGCAAGGTATTTGGCGTCACCCGTGAACGGATTCGTCAAATTGAAGCTAAAGCCCTGAGAAAACTCAGACATCCAAGCAGAAGCAAAAGGCTTAAGGATTTTCTTGAATAAATTTCATGCACAGGTGCCCGGAAAGGGAGTTCCTTTTGTATACAATGTTGAGGAAAACTTGCTTTAAACATCGGATATTGTATACAGGAACAACCCTTTCTTTTTTTTGTTTATAATTCCAAAATTTGTAGTTTTTCTTTTATTTTACTGAATTGTCTCTCATTTTGCAAATGGCATTCGTAAAATTTTTATGAAGACTACGGGTGAGCCGCTTTTTTAACCAGTGAACAACTGTTATTGTTAACATTAATCTTCCAGTCAGCAGGACCGGTAATCTTCAAACAAATCCCTTTTTGTAAGTCGAATTTAAAATGCCAAAGTTTGTTTATATTTAAATTGTAAGCGATTGCATAGGGGTGTCAAGGGAATAAATGTGAAATTTGTTGTACAGTTTGACGGTTTCAATTCTTTATTTTTCTTGTCAGGCTTTTGTTTGCATGATGAAAACTACCCGGCAGTCATGCCGAATTCTGTATTATACTTTTTTCAGTCAGGAATAAGAGTTTTCCCTTTCCCTTTAGAACATTTTCAAGTAAAATAGAAATATAAAATGGCAGAATTTTCTAATTCCTGATACATAAAGGAGGCGGATCAGTGAAACGAAATCCTATCAATCCTTATTTGTTAATTATGGTTTTAGGGATTACTGCAATGCTTTTAATGTCTTTTAAAGGGATCGGCGACATGAAAAAAATTGTTTCAAAAACGGAAGGCGGGGAAGAAAAAACAGAGGAAGTTGCTCTGGCTCCCGAACAGTTGTACCAGCAAAAAAGCTGTGTTGCCTGTCATGGAGCCGATTTTCAGGGTGTCGGAAGTAATCCTGCTCTCGTCGGAGTGGGAGACAGATTGAGTCAGGATGAAATCATTGATATTCTTGTGAACGGGAAAGGAAATATGCCGGCCGGATTAATCACGGACGAGCAGGCACCGGAAATGGCAGAGTGGCTTTCCTCTTTAAAATAGCATTTATTTCTTGTTATTTATTCATGACAAATGTTTGAAATCATGGATCCGGTGCATAAATATAAAGTTGTTTGACAATCTGAATAATAAGTGCTGATAAGAGTCCTTTGCATATGTAAAGGACTTTTTTTATACTTAACGTATACAAGTAATTATTGTAAGGCTATTACATATTCGAGTGGTGAAATTATGAATTCGGAAAAATTATCGAACCGTCTGGCGACTGTAGCCAAATATATTCCGGAAGGAGCGAAATTTGCTGATATCGGGTCTGATCATGCTTATCTGCCCTGCTTTGCGGTTCAGAGCGGAAAGGCAATATCAGCCATCGCCGGCGAGGTCGTTGATGGTCCGTATCAAATAGCGAAAAAGCAAGTTGAACTTTTAAATCTACAAGAAAAAATTTCTGTCAGAAAAGGAGACGGGCTGGAAGTTATTTCTCTAGGCGAAGTGGAATGCATCACCATCGCCGGCATGGGGGGAACATTAATAGCAAAAATTCTGGAGGACGGAAAGGAAAAACTTCAGGGCGTCAGGAGACTTGTCCTTCAGCCGAATGTTGGCGCCGTTTCTGTTCGCAATTGGCTCATCCGGAATAACTGGGAATTAGTCGCAGAAGAAATTTTAGAGGAAGAAGGAAAAATATACGAAATTTTGGTGGCGGAACCGGGCGATCCTTTTTTGCCTTATGGAGGAACAAACAGGGATGCATCTTTGTTGATGGGCCCTTTTTTAATGAAAGAAAAATCGGCAGTGTTTGTGAAAAAATGGTCGAATGAATTAAAAAGCTGGCAAAAAATATTGGAAAATCTCAGCCGGGCCTCAGATACTCCGGAAAACAGGCGGAGAAAGGATGAATTTTCAAGGAAAATCAAATTGGTGGAGGGGGTTTTACAAAATGAAAAAAGTGAACGGGTATGAAATTATTCAGCAGTTTGAACGATTTGCACCGAAAAAGCTGGCGGTTGAAGGAGATAAAATTGGTCTGCAAATCGGCAGATTGAATAATCCCGTTGAAAAAGTGCTTGTAACTTTGGATGTGACGGAAGCTGTAGTTGATGAAGCTGTTGCAAAAGGGGTTCAATTGATTATTGCCCACCATCCTTTTATATACCGTCCTTTGCAAAAGATTGATATGGAAACGGCGCCGGGAAGAATTGTGGAGAAATTAATTAAACATGATATTGCCGTATATGCGGCTCATACAAATTTAGATGTTGCAAACGGCGGAGTAAACGATTTATTGGCAGAGGCTCTTGGTTTAAAAGATATTGAGGTTCTTGTGCCCACTTACTCTGAACCATTAAAAAAGCTCGTTGTTTTTGTTCCCGAGGAAAGTGCCCCGGAAGTGAGAGAGGCGATTGGCAACGCAGGAGCAGGGGCAATCGGTGATTACAGCCATTGCGCCTTTTCAGCCCCCGGCATCGGACAGTTTTTGCCGGGAGAGGGGACAAATCCTTACATCGGCAAACAAGGACAGATTGAAGAAGTCCGCGAGGTCCGCGTCGAGACAATTGTCCCCGAAAGTATTGAGAAACAAGTGTTGACAGCCATGTTAAAAGCACATCCTTACGAAGAAGTGGCCTATGATCTTTATCCTCTTGATAATCAGGGAGAACCAATGGGGCTGGGAAGAGTGGGCACCGTCCCTGAAATGTCCTTGCAGGAGTTTGCCGAACATGTTAAGAAAGCGTTGGATGTTCCCCGGGTAAGGGTCATTGGTAATCTGGACGCCAGAATCCGTAAAGTCGCGGTTCTTGGAGGAGACGGCAATAAATATTTTATGTCAGCCAAATTCAAGGGGGCGGACGTGTATGTAACAGGGGATATTTATTATCATACGGCACATGATGCCTTAATGGCAGGCTTGAATATGGTTGACCCCGGTCATCACGCGGAAAAGGTAATGATTAAAGGTGTGGTTGAAAAAATGAGCAAGTTGTGCCGGGAGAAAAATTATGCTGTTTCCTTTTTGGCATCGGAGACAGATACGAATCCTTTTCAATTTATTTAAGATAGAATGCAACAACAGACAGAGCCGTCCTTTTAACCGGGACGGCTCCATTCATCAGAAAAATTCTCTTTAAACTGCTTTATTCTTTAGGTTCCTTTACTTTTGGCAAGATTTTTTCAAGGGGAACTTTCTTTTCTTTTTTCCATGTTTCCTTATTATTCGGGTCAAATTGCTCCAAAAAGGAGATGACTTCTTTTGTAATCGGGGTGGGAGTTGATGCTCCGGAGGTAACGGCAACAACTTTTGCATCTTTGATCCAATTGATATCCAGTTCGGTAATATCCCCGATTCGATATGCCTTTGTTCCGGCGATTTCTTCAGACACCTGGGCGAGACGATTGGAATTATTGCTTTTCGGATCCCCGACAACAATGGTGACATCCGCCTCACCGGCATATTTTGCCACGGCTTCCTGCCGGACTTGGGTGGCATTGCAAATTTCATTATAAAATTCCGCATGGGGGAATTTCTCTTTCAAAAGATCCATTATATGGGCAACATCCCATTGGCTCATGGTTGTTTGGTTTGTAACAATGATCTTATCACTGTCAACGGACAGATTCTTCACATCTTCTTCTGTTTCGACAAGCTTTACAGCATGAGGAGCAACACCGACGGCTCCTTCCGGCTCCGGATGTCCTTTCTTGCCGATATAAATGATTGTATATCCTTCCTGTTCTTTGGCCCGGATTAATTCGTGCGTCCGCGTGACATCAGGGCATGTGGCATCAATGGTAACCAGGCCCTTTTTCTTTGCCAGCTCACGTACTTCGGGAGAAATACCGTGGGCAGTAAAAATGACCGTTCCTTTATCGACTTTTTCAAGGATTTCCTTGCGGTTTTTGCCGTCCAAAGTAATAATCCCTTCTTTGGCAAAAGCATCTGTCACATGTTGGTTGTGAACGATCATCCCTAGAATGTATATAGGTCTGGGCAATGATTTATCTAAAGCGGCGTTTCTTGCAATGACCATCGCATCAACAACGCCATGGCAATAACCCCGCGGTGAAATTTTAATTACTTTCATTCATGAAACCTCCTATACAAGTCTATGACTTATTATAAATGAGTTCTGAATAAACGACAATTTCCGGGATCATTTGCCAACAACAATTCCGGGATCAAAGAGGAATGTTATCATTTCGGATAATGGGTACAGGAGGTTTCCCGTTCAGTGGCATCTCCATGTTGGAGAACAGCCGGGGGGGTTTTTAAATATAGAGTTTTGGAACGGATTTTCCTTTTTGACTATCGGCGGGTTTTGCGGCGGAAGTTTGTTTACGTTTTGCTTTTCCGGTTTTTGTTTTTTTTTGCTCCTCCGGTGTTTCTTCATGTTTGATTTCCTGCGCGGACGATGATTTATGTGCGGATTCCTGTCCTGTGTCTCCGCTGCTGCCGGCATCTTTTAATCCTTTATATATCTTCCACATGGCAGGCAGGTTTCTGACGAGAGGACCGTATTGCTGAACCAGGGGACCGATTTGTGACGCCGTGTTTAAGACCTTTTGTGTATTGGAGAGGAAATTGCCGATTGAAGCAGGATTACTAAGGGCTTGCAAAAAACCGCCGCTTCTTTGTGCTGCCCCTGTTACTGCCGGTCCGAAAGGGGAATGTCCCATTCCCGCCGGTCTTCCTCCCATACCGAAAAGTTTTGCCAGGAAGCCTCCGCGCATGCCCGGCTGTCCCCTTATTCCCGGGCTTGGAATGGGTCTTTGTCCTGGAAATAAGCCTCTTTGTCCAAGCGTGAAACCATGCCGGGGGAATCTTGGTGGAAATCCGCCGGAAAATGGATGCGGTGGTCTTGAAAACAACGTAAAAACCCCTTTTCTTTTTATTGTGTTTATACAGTTTATGCATACGGTCTGTATTTGCTTTCCTTTTCCATGCAGAAGAAAACTTATCGGATGCGGAGGGAAATGTTCATCAGGACAGGATGTTTGTATAAGTAGCGTTTTAAGGTAAATTTTATTATAATAACAAAATGGATACCCCTTTGGGTGATCCTCTAAAATTTATCTTTACTAAAAAATTGAAGAGACTTGTGTTTTTATACAGGACTTATGTTTGCAGTTAAAAAAGATAATCATATTTATGGCAGTTTTGATTAAAAGATTTTTCTCACAGAGCACGATAAAAGGAGTACTTTTATGATAGAGACAAAGTTCCGTATTTTTCAATTTAAACCGTTTATTTATGAAGCTTTGCAAAAGATTGGTTTTTACGAACCGACGGAAATTCAGGAACAATTTATTCCTGTCGTTTTAAAAAGGGAAAGTGCCGTTGGCCAGTCACAGACAGGAACCGGTAAAACCCACGCATATATATTGCCGATTCTTGACTTGATTAATCCGGCCAAACAGCAGGTTCAAGCAGTTATTACAGCTCCTACCAGGGAACTTGCCGGCCAGATTTATGAAGAAATTTTAAAAATCACCGAATTTTGCCAGGGGGATGAAAAAATTATCACCCAACTGTTTATTGGCGGCACGGACAAGCAGCGGGCAATGGAAAAGCTGAAGAGACAGCCCCATATTGCGGTCGGCACGCCCGGCAGGATTCATGATATGGTGAGAGAGCAGGCATTATTTGTACATACCGCTGATATTTTAGTTGTGGATGAAGCAGACCTTGCGCTTGATATGGGTTATATTGAGGATATTGATCAGGTTGCAGCCAGGATGCCTGAAAAGCTGCAGATGCTTGTCTTTTCGGCAACGATCCCGGAGAAACTGAAGCCTTTCCTGAGAAAATATATGGAAAATCCACGGCATATCCATATCGAACCAAGGCAGTTAGCTGCGGAAAATATTATCCATTATTTGATTCCTGCCAGAAACCGTGATAAGACAGAACTTGTATATGAGTTGTTTTCCGTACTTAATCCTTACCTGGCAGTTTGTTTTACTAATACGAAGAAGAAGGCGGCGGAACTTGTTGATGAATTAGCCGTCAAAGGCATAAAAGCAGCAGCGATTCACGGAGATTTACCTCCCCGTCAACGGCGGAAAACGATGAAGCAAGTCAGAGATCTTGAATTTCAATATATTGTTGCCACTGACCTGGCAGCGAGAGGGATCGATATTGAAGGGGTCAGCCATGTCATTAATTATGAATTGCCGGCTGATTTGGATTTTTATGTTCACCGGGTCGGGCGCACAGCCAGAGCCGGGGCATCAGGAATTGCAGTCACCATTTATGAGCGTTCAGATGAAGATGCCTTGAACCGGTTGGAAAAACGGGGAATTACGTTTGTGCACGCTGATCTGAAAAACGGCGAATTAGTTGAAATTGAAGACAGGAACAGAAGAAAAAAACGCAAAAAAGATCCGGATGAATCCGATATCCTTGCCCGGACCATCGTAAAAAAACCGAAAAAAATAAAACCCGGCTATAAGAAGAAGCTAAAAAAGGAAATGGAAATGATTAAAAGAAGAAGCAGACGGCTAAAACGAAAATAGGTACTGTTGTTGTTAATGAGTTCAGGAACATTAAAGACCGTGCTATTTGCGGAATCTGTTGTTTAAAAGCGGACGTCAGCCGAAAACACCGGTACTGCCAATTGCTTGATTTAAACAACGAAAGTCTGTGGCAATAAAAATGAGTATTAAGAAATTATTTAGGGGGAGAGGGAAAATGCTAAAAATAGGATCCCATGTTTCCATGAGCGGAAAGAAAATGCTGCTTCAAGCCAGTGAGGAAGCAGTTACTTACGGTGCAAATACTTTTATGATTTATACCGGCGCCCCGCAAAATACGAGACGGAAAAAAATTGAGGAACTGAATATAGAAGAAGGCCGGAAACATATGGCGGCGAATGGAATTGATGAAATCATCGTTCATGCTCCATACATTATTAATATTGGCAATACACAAAATCCGGCAACCTTTGATTTAGGAGTGCGGTTTCTAATAAGTGAAATTGAACGGACTGAAGCAATCGGTGCAGGTCAAATTGTACTTCATCCGGGAGCACATGTCGGCGCGGGTGCTGAGGCGGGCATTAAAAAAATTATCGAAGGATTAAATGAAGTACTCACGGGAAAAGAGAATTTGCAAATTGCTCTTGAAACCATGGCAGGTAAAGGCTCTGAAGTAGGAAGAACATTTGAGGAAATAGCGCAAATTATTGAAGGCGTCACACATAATGAGAAACTTTCTGTTTGTTTTGACACTTGTCACACTCACGATGCAGGCTATAATATTGTTGACGATTTTGATGGAGTTTTGGAAGAGTTCGACAGAATTATTGGTTTGGACAGGTTGAAGGTTTTGCACATAAATGACAGTAAGAATGAACGGGGAGCACGGAAAGACAGGCACGAAAATATCGGATTCGGCCATATCGGATTTGAGGCTTTAAATTACATTGTCCACCACCCACAACTGGAGAATATTCCTAAAATCCTTGAAACGCCATTTGTCGGGGAAGACAAAAATAATAAAAAGCCTCCGTACAAACATGAGATTGCCATGCTGCGAAAGAAAGAGTTTAACGGGAATCTTCTCGAGGACATTAAGAATGATTAAAAAAAGAAAAGCTGTTTCAGACAGCTTTTCTTTAATTTACAATAAAGTTTTTGCGGTTTTGGCTCCCGTGAATCCGGTATTATTTTGTAAATTGTAAAAAAAGCCGGTTCACCTCTCTGGCAACATCAGGTCCTGCAATTCTGGCGATTTCTTTAATTACTTGAATTCGTTCGGAATTATTGAAAATATTTACATGTTTTCCCCGTAAGTACGCGGCAATTTTATCCGCCTGTCCTTTTGTAATCTTTATTTGGAATTGATTTGCATATTTCATCAGTTCTTCTGAAGTTATTGTATTTATTTTGTGATTAATAATATTTTCAAGAATTTTCATTTTACCACTCTCCCCAAAATATGTTATGTTTTCATGAGAAATTTGTGCCTTTTAACCTGCAGGAGTTTTTATTTATGTTTATGTTCAAACATAAGTTATTTTGTTATGGATCGCATTTTAAAGTATTTTTCAGAGCGGCGTTTGTATGGTTGTATTAAGCAGAAGACATTTTCATGCCGGGCTCCCGTTCATCAATCTTTACTTATACGTTTTTTTCCGTTATACTACTTGTTGTTAAATCGTAATCATTCTATTTTACAAGGTGAAATTTATGAGCAGCAATTATTCCATTATAGAAATAGAAAGGCTTTATTACCGTTACGACCGGGAATATGTCCTTGAAGATATCAACTTTTTCCAACCGGAAGGCTCTTTTCTGGCTCTGGTGGGTCCGAATGGTTCGGGTAAATCCACTTTGTTAAAACTCATTCTTGGCCTTTTGCGTCCGCAATCCGGTGAGATTAGCATTTTCGGCGAGAAAATAAGTCAATTTAAGAATTGGGAATGGATAGGTTTTGTTTCCCAGAAAGCCAATTCATTTAATACCGGTTTTCCTGCAACTGTTCAGGAAGTAGTGGCAAGCGGCCTGACGAAAAAACTCGGTTTATTTAAAAGAATGGGAAAAAAGGATTGGCAACGCGTTAAGGAAACGATTGACGCAGTGGGTCTCGGGGAATTTTATCATCGCAATATCGGGGAATTATCAGGCGGGCAGCAGCAGCGGGTTTTTATTGCCCGAGCGCTTGTAAGCAAGCCGAAGTTGTTAATTCTCGATGAACCTACTGTCGGGGTTGATGCAAAAAACATTCGTGATTTTTACAGTATGCTTGATGATTTAAATCGAAATCACGGAATTACATTGCTGCTTGTCACTCATGATATGGAAGGAGTTTCTGATAAAGTGACACATGTGGCGTGTTTAAATAAGAAAATGATTTTCCATGGAAAAATGGAGGAATTCAATAAGTTAAAAGCGGATGAAAGCTCACATTTATATGGGTATTCCTTGCCCATTTTATCCCATAAGCATCATTTAGAAGGAGCAGAAAAATGATTGAAGGGATTTTACAATATGAATTTTTGCGGAATTCTTTTATTACAGGTATGATCATAGGGGTGATTGCTCCTCTTTTGGGTGTATTTATCGTTGTCAGAAGGCTCTCTCTCATTGCTGATGCACTCAGTCATGTTACATTGGCGGGAATAGCGGCAAACTTGCTCCTTTCCAAGCAATTTGCTTTTTTTGCAGGAATTAGCCCTTTGTATATGGGGACGGTTTTTTCTGTGGCAGGGGCTTTATTCATTGAAAAGCTCCGAAGCGTTTACAAGCATTTTCAAGAATTGGCCATTCCGATTATCTTGTCGGGAGGCGTTGGCCTCGGGGTTATTTTTATTTCATTGGCAGACGGATTTAATACAGATTTGTTCGGATATTTATTTGGAAGTGTCAGCGCCGTCGGCAGAACCGATTTATATTTGATCATTTTGATTAGTATTGTTGTTATAATGGTCGTTTTCGCTTTATACAAAGAATTGTTTATTCTTTCTTTCGATGAAGAACATGCCAGGGCATCGGGCCTTCATGTGAAGAGCATTCATTTTGTTTTTATCGTTTTAGTGGCGCTGGTTATTGCTGCATCGATGAGGATTGTCGGTATATTGCTTGTATCTTCTTTAATGACACTTCCTGTTGCGGCAAGCATCCGGATTGCCAAAGGATTTAAACAGACGATTATTTTATCGATTATTTTCGGGGAAGTGTCTGTTCTGGGAGGTTTGACTTTTTCGTATTATTTAGACTTGGCTCCGGGCGGGACAATTGTCATGATTGCAGTCCTTATTCTTATATTGACGATGGCTGTTAAAAAGTTTTCCTTCCAAAAAGCGGGGTAAAGGCGGGGTGAAACGGATGAATGTTACGGAAGCATTGCATTTATTAAAAGAGAAAGGCTATAAGCATACCGGAAAAAGGGAAGAAATGTTGGAAATCTTTGCGAAACATGACAGATATCTTACTGCCAAGGAAGTTTTTGAAGAGATGAGATTTGATCATCCGGGATTGAGTCTTGATACGATTTACCGCAATTTGTCTATGTTTGTTACATTGGGTATTTTGGAAATGACTGAACTGTCCGGGGAAAAACATTTTCGCTTTGCCTGCTCACATGATGAGCATCATCATCATTTTATTTGTATGGAATGCGGACGTACGAAAGAAATTGACGTTTGTCCGATGGATAAAGTAAAGGGAAATTTACAAGGCTTTGATATTTCCGGTCATAAATTTGAAATTTACGGTCGCTGTCCCGATTGTATTCAGTAAAAAACGGCTTAAAAAGCCGTTTTTTTATATCTTTTTTATTTCGTATTTCCTTTCAGCCATTGATCGACCCATAATTTTGCTTCAAACCAGTTTTTTACTCTGAATACTCCCCGGGGAACAGGATCTCTGTTATAGGGGGTATCGAATAGCAGAACGGGTATTCCGCATTCCTCATGAATCATTACGGCATTATCATGTTTATCTTCAAGAAAGATATCGACGCCGTATTTTTGGACTGATTCCACTTTATCATGGGTGCCTGTTAATTCAATATGGTCATATTTGATGTTATGTTCTTTAAACCATTTTTTTGTCAGTTCAACAAGATGGGTGTTTCTGGCGCTGATAAAATAAAGTTCGTGTTGTTTTCCCCATTCTGATAATGTTGTTTGCGCTCCTTCGGCAATCGGCGAATTTGCATATATTTCAGCCTCGTTTTCAAGCCACCATTTCGCAAATTCCTCGTCCGTGATATTAACAAGCGGTGACAGATCATATTGTTTTACATCATTAAGAGTTAAATTCAAGCCAAAAGCTCTGTTTATATATGGAACAATTGTTGCGGGACAGGTAACAGTTCCGTCTATATCTATACCGAACCTTTTTTTCATGCTGATTCTCCTTTTTATATACTAATTCTAATCTTATCAAAGTAAATGGAATGCTTAAAGCCGTTTGCAGAAATACTGACAGTCTACACATGATTGCCGTTCCGGGATGAAGTGACAGACATTTACACTTTTAATCAAAATAAAACGGCAAACACTAAGAATGCTCCCATTAAGAAAGCGAGGGAAAAAAGATGGCAGAAAGAAAACAGAACAAAGGTTCAGACCCCTTCCGCAGCAGTAATATGTTCTATGGGGCTGTGCCCGAGAGTGAAAGCGAAAAGAAAAATAAATATCATAACAATAATAACCTGGATATTGATACAAATATGAAGTATTACAGCAACAGCAATAACTTATTTGGCGGAACGAATGCCGAAAATTACAGCAAAAACAATAACTTGTTCAGCGGACCGGATGCAGCATATAACGCAGGCACCGGTGAAAAAAAACAACAAGGGAGCAGCAATGAGAATACCGTCCAAACCAATTATGATTACGGGGAGGAAACCGCAGCTGAAATTGCAGCCCCTGTCACGATTGATCGGGGACGAATCAGGGAAGACGATGAGACAGAACAAAAAGCGGCAGGAGCTGCCGGTGTGGGGCTGGCAGCGATCATATTATCGATTTTATCATTGTTCGTTTTGCCCGTATTTTTTGGCGGGGCAGGAATAGTCCTCGGTTTTATTGCCAGGGCCAGAGGTTCGACCGGGCTTGGTTCATGGGCAATTGGCATTGGTATTGTTTCACTCGCAGTATCATTATTAATCGCTCCGTTTTTTTAACTTTTCAGCACGGAGCAACGGGAAGGAAAGGCTTGGCAGAATTGCCAAGCCTTTTTTGACTGTTATTGATTTTTGTAATACTCTTCAGCAAGAGCGTCGATTTCTTTTTTCAATTCTTCCACCATTGATTCTTCGGGAACCTTCCGGATAATCTTTCCTTTGCGGAAAAGAAGACCTTCCCCACGTGCTCCGGCAATGCCGATATCAGCTTCCCGGGCTTCACCCGGTCCGTTTACTGCGCACCCGAGAACCGCTACCTTGATCGGTGCTTTTATCGTCTGGATGTACTCTTCGACCTCATTGGCAATGCTGATTAAATCAATTTCGATTCGTCCGCAGGTCGGGCAGGAAATTAATGTCGCTGCATTGGAAGCAAGGCCGAATGATTTAAGCAGTTCCCTTGCAACTTTTACCTCTTCCACAGGATCGGCACTGAGTGAAATTCGCAATGTGTTTCCGATGCCTTTGCTTAAAATTGCTCCCAGACCGGCGGCGCTTTTTATTGTACCGGCAAAAAGGGTTCCTGACTCGGTTATCCCGAGATGAAGTGGATAATTGAATGATCTGGCTGCTTTTTCATATGCTTCAATAGCCAGATTTACGTCTGACGCTTTTAATGACACGATAATATCATGAAAATCAAGATCCTCAAGAATTTTTATGTGATGTAATGCGCTTTCAACCATCCCGTCTGCTGTCGGAAAACCGTATTTTTCAACGATGCGTTTTTCCAAGGAACCTGCATTTACTCCGATTCTGATCGGTACTCCGCGTTCTTTGGCCGCTTTGACTACTGCTTCCACTTTATCGCGTTTTCCAATATTTCCCGGGGTTAGACGGATTTTGTCAACGCCGCCTTCAATGGCTTTTAATGCCAGTTTATAGTCGAAATGTATATCGGCGACAAGAGGGATATTGATCCTTTTTTTAATATCCGCAATGGCATTTGCGGCTCTCTCATCAGGGCAGGCAACACGGACAATTTGGCAGCCTGCTTCTTCGAGACGTTTGATTTGCGCAACGGTAGCTTCCACATCATGGGTTTTTGTTGTTGTCATGCTTTGAATAGCCAGCTGATTGTTTCCCCCGATCGTCAACGGTCCGACCTTTACAGGGCGTGTTTTCGTGCGGTGTATTATTTCACTCAACAGTGGTTCTCTCCTTTAAAACAAAAATTCAACAGAATTTAATAAAATTTTTCACAAAGCTATTGTATCAATGAATGACGGAAGTTGACAAGAAGCTTGCAAATTCACTGATTTTCCCTGCCGGATTGGTAAACAGGAAATTTATATGTTTGTCCAATCTGCATTTCCTTGGGATGCAAGCCGTCATTCAGATTTTTAAAATCGTCAATGACTTTTTCGATGGAAACGGGGAGAGGTGCGTTTAAATTTGCTTCCACAATGGATATAAGAGTGTCCCCACTGTATACGCGCATTGTAAAATATTCGATTTCCTGTTCTGAAGCAGTTTCCTTTTTTATTTGTTTATGATCGGCATTGACCAGGGTAAGCGTCCCTTTGCTAAGGTCAAAGTAAATGGCATAACAAAGCAAAAACAGTGCAAAAAAAGCGGAGATTCGTTTCACAGGCCTGTCCCCCTGCAATTTTTTCTTCTTCATTAATAATTATGCGGATATCTGCGGATTTAGACCAGGAAGGTTCACAATATGTCTTTTTGAGAATATTGTTAATTAGTTTAAAAAACAACTTTTAATCAATTGAATCTGTTTATAATGATTATTTTTTGTAATCAAATTGTAATAAAACTATATCATTGTAAAGGTATTGTTAATTTACTCCATTATGTATTTACAATTTCTTATTATTTCGTTCATAATGGAAATGGTTTTTGCAGGAAACTGTCGAAAATTCATTTTAGGGGTTGAACAGAACTTGGAAATAAATGTGCAGCAGATGATTTTTGAATTTCTTGGCGGACTGGGAATATTTCTATATGGAATTAAGCAGATGGGAGACGGTTTGCAGCGGTCAGCGGGAGATAAATTACGGGATTTGCTTGATCGCTTTACGACAAACCCTTTTATGGGGGTTTTAACAGGAATAGTCGTGACGGGATTAATTCAATCAAGCAGTGCAACGACCGTTATTGTGGTAGGTCTTGTTAGTGCAGGCTTTATGACGCTGAGACAAGCGATTGGTGTCATTATGGGGGCCAATATCGGAACGACGATGACAGCGTTTCTTATTGGAATAGATCTTGGTGAATATGCTCTCCCTATTCTCGCTTTTGGAACGTTATTAATCTTTTTCTTTAAAAATAAGAAAGTCCAAAATACCGGTCAAATATTTTTTGGTTTCGGGGCGCTTTTTTTCGGGCTTGAATTAATGAGCAGCGGGATGTCCCCTCTTCGTGAGTTAGATACATTTCATGAGTTAACCGTTACGTTAAGTTCAAATCCGATACTTGGCGTAGTTGTCGGAACTGTTTTTACAGTGATTGTTCAAAGTTCCTCGGCAACGATTGGAGTTCTTCAAGGCTTATACGGGGAAGGATTGGTTGACTTGGGTGCGGCTCTCCCCGTTTTATTTGGCGATAATATCGGGACAACAATTACGGCGATCCTTGCTTCCATCGGGGCTTCAGTGGCGGCAAGAAGAGCGGCGGCGACTCATGTTCTCTTTAATTTATTAGGTACAACGATTTTCTTATTGTTGATACAGCCGTTTACCCTCTTTATCGGCTGGCTTCAAACGACCCTGTCATTAAATCCGCAAATGACAATTGCTTTTGCCCACGGTGCTTTTAATATCACAAATACAATTATTCAGTTTCCGTTTATTGCAGTGCTCGCCTGGATTGTTACAAAAATCATTCCGGGCGATGATGTACTCTTTGATTTTAAACCGAAGCATCTCGATCCTGTGTTTATCCAAAGATCTGCTTCAATTGCTCTTGGCCAGGCCAAAGAGGAAGTTGTCAGAATGGGGCAATTCGCCATTATGGGCTTAAATGAGACTTATAATTTCCTGAAATCCCGAAATGCAAAACATGCAGACCATGCCTATCAAATTGAGGATGCCATTAATAATTTGGATCAAAAAATCACTGATTATCTCGTTACTTTATCTTCCCGCCCTTTAACCGATGCAGAGTCAAAGGAACATTCTATGCTGGTTAATACGATTCGGGATCTTGAAAGAATTGGTGATCATTTTGAAAATATTATTGAACTTGTTGAATATCAGCAGGTTAACAAGGTGAAATTGAGTATTCAAGCCATGGATGAACTGGAAGAAATATTTAATTTAACCATTTCTACTGTTGAAGATGCAGTAAAATCTCTTGATAACCGTGACAGGGTAATGGCTGTAAATGTTCTCGATAAAGAAGAACAAATAGATAAATTGGAAAGAAAACTGCGTAAACAGCATATAGCGCGTTTAAACAGTGGAATCTGTACCGGACAGGCAGGAATTGTATTTGCTGATATTGTCAGCAATTTGGAAAGAATCGGTGATCATTCGGTTAATATTGCTCAAGCTGTACTGGGGGAAAGGGACTAAGTTGTACTACTGCCGATTGCCTTCAACGGAACCTTTTAAAAAAAACAAGACCTAAACAGAAGACGGCCTGTTAAATAAGCGGCCGTCTTTTAATTATTTTTTTGTCAATTAATTCCACAAATTTCTATTGGGCAACGTTGACAATCAACAGCTTCGCGTATATAATTTAAATCTCTGATTGTGAGTTTTTGCTGCTCATAGCTGACAACACCCAGTTCGCGAAGCTCTTTAAGCATTCTTTGTACAACCTCTCTTGTTCCGTACGTTAGATTGGCCAATTCCTGATGTGTCAATGGAACATCAATAAGGATGCCATCTTCTACAGGCACTCCGTAAGTATTGCACAAACGGATGAGAATGGAATACAGTCCGCCTTTTTTTCCGTTCATAATCAGATCCATACATTTCATTTGCGCTTTTAAGTAACGGGTGCTCAGCCAGGCAGTCAACGCACTGTTTGCTGCCGGATTTGTTCTGACAAATTCTTCGAAATCCTCTCTTTTTATGAGAAGCATTTCACAATCAGTAAAAGTCTTACCATAGTAGTAATAGAATGGCTGATCCTTGAATATCTGATATTCAAGGATCAGTTCCTCTCCGTTTAAAATCTTCAGGATAAATTCCTTTCCCTTCACATGAACTCTGCCTAACGATACCGCTCCGTCCACTAAAATATACACGTATTTTACTGTCTCTTTCTCGTTAAACAAAATCGTTCCTGCTTTAAATTTTTGAATGGGCTCTTTGTCAATAAATTCTTGAATCAGTAAACTGTACAGGGAAATTTTAAGCTCCTTCAATGTAGACAACCCCTTTTCATCTCTATACTTTGATTAAATATAAATGTGGAAATGATGTCAATACAGGGTACGAACACTCAGTCCCCTGAAAGATTCAAGGTATGACTTAAATCGCATATACCGCGCGGATTCGGGCATAATTGACAAATTTTCGAAACTTACTAAAAAGAGAAAGGTTTTTCCTGTTTTATGTATAAGTTTAAGGATAAAGTCCATGCTGAATATATGCAGAGCATTTTATTTGCATAACATATTTGCTTTTGTTATTCTTTATATAAACATATTAGAAATATTATAAATTCATTACTATTTGAAGATAATAATATTTCTAATTTAAATTTTATTAAACTTACATAAGGAGGAATGAAAAATGGCTTATGAATTGCCACAACTTCCATACCCCTATGATGCACTTGAACCTCATATTGACAAGGAAACAATGAACATTCATCATACGAAACACCACAACACCTATGTAACAAATTTGAACAATGCAGTAGCTGGAAACGAGGAGTTGGCATCCAAATCTGTTGAAGAATTGATTGCTGACCTCGATGCGGTGCCGGAGTCTATCCGGACGGCTGTAAGAAATAATGGCGGAGGGCATGCAAATCACTCATTATTTTGGACTGTGCTTTCTCCAAACGGAGGTGGAGAACCTCAGGGTGAATTAGCACAGGCAATCAACGACAAGTTTGGCAGCTTTGAGGCTTTTAAGGAAGAGTTTACGAAAGCGGCAACAACCCGTTTCGGATCCGGCTGGGCATGGCTTGTTGTGAACAACGGTGAGCTTGAAGTAACAAGCACTCCAAATCAGGACTCTCCTCTTATGGAAGGAAAAACTCCGATTTTAGGGTTGGATGTTTGGGAGCATGCTTATTATTTGAAATATCAAAACCGTCGTCCTGAATATATCAGCGCATTTTGGAATATCGTTAATTGGGATGAAGTTGCAAAACGTTATAATGAAGCAAAATAATTGTGTCTCCCTGTAATTAAATACTTACCCATGTAAATAAGTATTTACCTGCTGTAAAATAGTTGTACTTTCAGTTGGCAGAAATATGGGAGCAGACAAAGAATCAAGCAAAGAAAAGAACCAGAATAGCGTACATATGGTACGTCCCTCTGGTTCTTTTTTATGCCTGAAATAACTGAACAAAAGGGCTGGAATCACCCATTAAACGGGGGTTGCAGGGAAATTAAACGAAGGGAAGGGGTGATTATCCATAATCAATTCAGGAGCGAAAATGAGGGGGAAACGGTCAAACGGAAGGAGGTAGGGGAAAAAGCTGAAAATCAATCAGGTAACAACTTAATTTCATTTTGCCTTTGTCCAACTGATAAAAAATAGGAGAAAAAAGCGTCAAAAGAGGGTGATGCTTATTTACATGAGGGTGGACAAGAGCCAGTGGAAAAAAAGGGAGAAAGCCAAGAGGGACAAGGGCTTGAGGAATATCGAAGGGGAAAGGGCGGGAGGTAAGAACTTAATTAAGCGGAGACATTGTATAGATAAGGAAAAAGGTTATTAGAAGGCTCTTGCACCAATGAGAAAAAGGTTTAAAAAGTAATAAAAAAATGAAACCATTCTTATGCCCAGTTGTTCTACCTCATGAAATAATCAGCTAAAAATCCTATGGCAGCCAATAATATTGCAAAAGATATATGCACCTGAAATATTCATAGCCTTACGGCATCGTTTATTTAAACCTAAAATTCCTTGAAATTTGATGGCTTCCAATACAAATTATTAGGATCCAATCCCCCGAGCCGGAATTTTATTGCAAACTCTGGAAAATTGGGCATACTACCCCCTTGACTGAAAAAAAGTGTTTTTTTCAGTTGGCTCTGTTAAATTTGGTTGTTGATTTCCGTTACAGGCACTTCGCTTTCCGCGGG
>JANWJP010000114.1 GCA_025451895.1 Robertmurraya sp. | reverse complement strand
TGCAAATTCTCAGCACCGTTCCGTATTTCGTCGTCCGCCGGCTGTCTTCATGGGCAATCTTCTGATTCCAGACCTCGGCAATGCTAATCAGGTTGATGCTCAACTCTTCTTCCTCCGCCATCATCGACTCCTGGCTGCTTTTTAAAATAGCTTCAAATCTCTGGTCAATCTCGTCAATCAAAGTCATGATCCGGATAAACTCCCGCTGTTTCGGATTTTTGTTTTTCCCGCCGTAAAATTTATACAAAATAAACATAGTTATATAATAAGAAAGATATACGTCACTCATGCGGGCATTGGTGCCGAGCCATTCACGGTGATCCTTGTTGCGGAAGCCGAGGAGACTGTTATCATAATGAGGCAGCAGATACAGAGTATTATTAATTTTTATAATTTTGCAGTCCATCTCCTCTTCGATTTCGCTCAGGATCTCCTGAACTTCGGCATTTAAGTATTCAATAAACAAATCGCTGTGGCTGTCCCTGTCCAGTTGGCCGTCCTCAAGGAGTATTCTGAAAATTTGCATGGCCGTTTTTACGTTACTCACTGTCTTTTTCCACCTTTATAACAAAATTGGATATTTCAATTTTTTCAAGAACCGACAAACCGTCCCGGATGTCCCGGCTGATCTCCACTTCGATAGCCTCGTCACCTTTTTTCACAAGTTCGAGCGTGTTAATTTTGTCCATATAATCATGCTTGCTGTACAACTCATGGAGGCAGTATTCCAGATTGAACTCCTCGGACAAGTTCATCACGACCTTGTCCCTCCGTTTCCGCCATGCTCCGATATCAATCGTTCCGATATCGTAAAGTTTAAGAATGGTAGTAAAAAAGAGGCGGTCCTCCGTAAACCGTTCAAAAAGGCTATCCTGTTCCCTTAAGACGGCAACGATTTCCTCAAGGGTTGCGTCCCCGCTTTTTTCCCAAACATAACTGATGAGAAACTCGAGAATTTCCACGTAAATCGCATTAATGCGGGAAATTTTCTCCTGCTCTTGATCCTCTGAAAGGTCCTCCACTTCAAAATAGGAGGTTTTCTCTTCCTCCTGCAGTTTAATCATCCCCTGGGGCTCGTACACGCTGCGGATATTGAGATGCTTGGGCGGGTTCGGCAAAAACAGCGGATTGACAAGCTTCCAAAAATGCTCCACCCGGTCCGCATGCTGCTCCATCGGCTTAAGGATCATTTCCTCAATATCAAAACGGTTTTCCAATCCGTATAAAAAGGAATCGCCAATCGTCTCAATATAGATTTTTGACAGGCTTTGCCGGCTGAGGATTAAATCCCTTTGCTCAGACAGGGTCGCTTTAATATTTTGATTGATTTTCCGAATCTCGTATTGTGCCTTTTTTAGACTTTCATCAAGATGGAAAGTTTCCTCAAACTCCTGCCTCAGCTTCTCCTCTGACTTCCGGGCCATTTCCATAATTTCACTGAGCAAATCATATTCCTCATTGAGAAGTTCATACGTGCTGTTCATGAGTTTTTCGTAATCTTCAATATCCACGTCATGAATGTTTTCCTTTATTTTCATCATAAAAAGCTGAATTTCTTTCTTCTTTTGGCGGACCATTTGGATCAAGTTCTGGCTCTGATCATGAGCCTTTTTAAAATTTTTCCGCTTAATCAGTTCCTTCAACTTCAATTCCTCAATCGTGATTTGAATTTCCTGGTCCACTTCCTTCGTGCGGAAAAGAAAGTCATAGCCTTGATCGGTGAGGGTGTAAGTAATTTTATAACCGCCGTTGACCTCCCGGACTTGGTCGGCAATTAAGCGGATGCGGATATTCTTTCTTTTCCCGGTGCTGTAGTCGAAGGTCTGGAAATGATAAGGCATTCCGTCATTTTGGAGGATATTCTTTAAAATATAATCCGTCAGCTGCCCCAGTTCATGGTCATTCAAATGAAGTTCATAGTACTCCGGAAGCAGCCGCCCGATAAAACGCTGAATATTTTCCTTATCACAGTCACTGTCCTCGGACAAGGTTTTTTCCATAATAAACAACAACACGGAGAAGACGAGGTTGACCATGTCTTGTTCCTTAAAAAGCTTCTCCAGCTCCATATTCCGGTTCCGGCGGTTGATGATGGATTCCGCCACTCCGACGATCTCCATCCGATGATCAAATCCGGCTAAAAAATCATTCATTCCTTCGTCAATCCTTCCATCATCTTACTCCTGAGGAGCGGGTAATTTAATATTTCCTGGGGAATATAGGTTCCCTGCCCGAGAATTCCCTTGATTTGCGCCTGCTCAGCCGCGGGGACATGCTGCAAAAACAGGTCAATATCAATGCTGCGCCTGCGCTGACCTTCCTTCGTTTTCGGCAAACGGTATTTTTTCGATTCCCTGAGCATCCATGAATAAAGCTCCGTGCACAAAAAAATGTTCAGCCCCGGGTTTTCCGCTTTAAGAGTTTGAAATATTTCAATTCCTTCATAATCCAAGTCGCCGAAATAATAGTAGTTGTTTTTACCCGGTGCGGTTTGGCCGTGCCGGGAGTGTGATTCTTCTTGCGTAAGACAGGCGCAGTTTTTGTCGTCCGGCGTCCGGAAGCCGCTGTCGTTGCGGGTATCGCCGGATTTCCGGGCTGCACTTTGAAAACTGCCCTGCTGAAGTTTGTCATATTCCTCAAGCCGGTTATCGCGGCTGATAATTTTCTTGCCCTCTCCATAAAGGAGAACATGATAATCGCGGAACAGTCGGTTTAGCCCGTCCTCCCGCATAATTTTCCGGATGGTAAACCATGTATCCTTATTTTCAATGATTAATATATTCATTTCCTCGGCGGCAGAAAAGTTATATTCAAAAAACGGTTCGGGAGTTTCATAGTAATTCAACAGGGACAAATCCCAATCATTAAATTGAAAAATCGTTTTAATGACGGATTTTTCTTTAAGAAGCTTTTCCAAACCCCAAATTTGAAAGGAGCGTTCATTAATGGACATCGGAGATTGCAGAAGGTCTTCATGCTCCCAAAGAAATTTGCTGAGCGCATCAATTTCCTGCTTATGCTTTATGTACATGTCAGGCTGCCTGGCATATTTGGAATGATTAAAACTCGGATGGAGGAGTTTGATCTCCTCTAACGCTTTTGTGTAATCTTTTTTCGGCTTGATAATGCGGAATTTATTCGGAAGCGGCGGACGCCGGCCGTTTTTCCCCGACGCCTTAACCGGATCGAGGAGTTCCTCTTCGATCAGACGGTTAATAAGATTGGCAAATTCCGGATAGTCCATCCGTCCCGCCATGCTCATCAACTTATCTAAAGTAATCATCGTATATGGATAAGATAATATTTTATCTTTCATCTTTGTTGGCATCCTTTTCATTTCGTTCCGTTTTGAGGTAAAAGCAGCCGGTTACCGGCCGTGCGGCAATCGTTCATGAAAACCTTTTTTATGTGTTGGAACTAATTTTTTCCTTGTTTCTTCCCTATTAATATGTTCATCATTTCCATGATAATTTAATCAGTGTTGCCGCGTCAATGAAGGTTCTTATCATTTGGCTGAGGTAAAATATAGCACAGTCCATTTAGCGGGTGTTTTGAATGCGCTATAACTTGTCGGTTTTTAAAAGAGAGTTTTGACATGTTTCCGGGGTTGCATGAGTATTTTGTAAGGAAATATGAAGGAACCGCTGAATGTTTTGGGAACCCGGGCAGGTTGGCTTTTTTCACAAAAGTTTACAAAATTATCAAACTTCTATAATACTGACGCAATAGAATTAAGTTACGATTATGAGTAAACCACAGTATTGGAGTTGAAGAGATGAAGTTTATTTTGGAAGCGGGGCTCACCTTGTCCCTGTTTCTCAGTCCGATTCAAGCGGATGTTTTTAGCGGAACTGTTTTGGTGCGGGACCTTTCGTATATTGATGTTGTTGCACACCGCGGAGCCTCGGGCTATGCACCGGAAAATACCTTTGCCGCATTTGACAAGGCGGTGCAAATGGGCGCCGATTATATTGAACTTGACGTGCATCGTTCAAAGGACGGGGAGCTGGTTGTGATTCACGATTCAACCGTTGACCGGACGACAGACGGAAGCGGGAAGGTCGGGGAATTAACGGTTGAGGAACTTAGGGCCCTTGATGCGGGAAGCTGGATGGGAGATGCGTTTGCCGGCGAAACAATCCCGACTCTTGACGAGGTTCTCGATCGTTATTACGGAAAAATCGGACTGCTGATTGAATTAAAAACTCCCGATGTTTACCCCGGCATTGAGGAAGAAGTGGCGGAGATGTTAAAAGAGCGCAATCTCGACCGGCCGCAGGATGAGGAGATTATGATTCAATCCTTTAACTTTGAATCTATGAAAAAAATGAAACAGCTTCTTCCGGATGTGCCAATCGGTGTTTTAACTTCCTCACGTACCGACACTTCTGATGAAGCGTTGAAGGAATTTGCAACCTACGCAGATTACTTTAACCCGCAATACGGGTTGATTTCACAGACACTGGTGGACCGTGCGCATGCTCATGGTTTGAAGGTGGGTTCATGGACTGTCCGCAACCGGAAAACTGCAAATCTTTTGATTGCCGCGGGGGTTGATGCGATTATCACTGACTACCCGGATTATGTGCGGTAACAGGAGATAAGACAGTGGGAAATCCGAATTCAGACAAGGGCGCATGTCGTGAAAACGTGACGCAGAAAATTCATGTTATATCGGAGCCGGAGAGTGGGATATGGCGTTGGCTGGATTATTGCAGAACGTAATGGCGCGACGGGCTGCGGACCTTCCAGGCTTCATGGCGTAAGCAGGGCAATACACGGTATACCGTACCATTGGCCGGACCATTAAACCGGCAGTAACAATCTAACAGGCAATAGAACAATCAACACCATTAACTAAATTCAAAATTTGCAGCCAAAAAAAATCTGGCAACGCAGCAACAAAAGCAGGCAACAGATCATTCATTAACCGGGGCAAAAAAATCTGCTGACCAAACACACATTACAATCTGAACATCAATAAACAAACTAAGCCGCCCGTCCAAAAAAATGCCTCCATCCCGGAACGGGCGGAACCCTTAATGCGAAACAGGCGCTGCGACTGATTTACAAGATTTGACAGGTGACAGGCACCCTTCGATGGTGACAGGCACCCTCATATTCACAGAAGGTAAATCCCCCCTTTTTTAACTTTTGTCCCGGCACATATGGCGACAATTAGTTTTTCCAAAAGCAAAAGCATTTTCGTTTCGGGGACAACTCCGTCAATTGTTTAATGATTCTTTCGCAGAAATGAATACTTCTCGCCCATACTTAATTAAGAAAAGCACAGCAAAAATCATTGCTGTGCATTTGGATTCTTTTTATTTTTCCCTGCAAAAAATGCTGAGCATAACAAGAACACAGTTCCTGCACTTGCTCCCACAATCATTGAATATTAAAAAATATTATTAAACGCTAGTCCACCTGCAATTGATGCAGTAAACAACATCAAAAAGACTACTGTATAATTTCCTTTCATCTTTATCATCTCCCTACAATAACTATACATTAATCTTGACCTTTAAAACCTGCACATAATAACAAATTTTGTGAAAACAACCTATTGTGAAACACCCATAAACTATCAACATCCAACCCGGTTCTTATTCGCAGAAAAAAAAGCTGTCCTTAAACCCTTTTGAAAGCTTTTGGACAGCTTTTATAACGGATGATTTTATTTCTGCTCAAACTTCTCGCGCAAAACCAAAACTCTTTTTTGCCCAGTTTTTGATAAATAGTGAAGAAAAGTCCGCCAGCCACGATGAGAATAAACCCTGCAACATAAATGCCGCGGAACCCGTACAAATCAGCGACAATTCCGAGGGCAAATGCACCAACCGCCATCCCCATGTCCATTGAATTGAAAAACAAGGAATTGGCGATACCAACACGGCTGTTCTACAGAATTAATAATTTGCGCCTGGAAAATCGGTTGCACAGAACCATAACCTAATCCGATGATAGCTCCTGCCACAATCATCACTAAAGCGGTTGGAGGAAGTTGAAGCAGAAACATTCCAACCCCAAAAATTATGACGCAAGCATAAATAATTTTATTGGCACCGTAGCGGTCAGACCAAACTCCTGTGAACGGGCTTTCCACAAGCATTGTCACAGCGTAAATCATAAAAAAGGTGCTTGCTGCTTTTACCAAATCGACTTCTTTTGCGTATAAGGATAAGAAGGACACAACTCCCGAGTAAGCAAACGCAAGCATAAACAAAGTAATGGCATACGGTGCTGCATTCCTGTCGAGCAAATCATCCCAGCTCAATTTCTTTTTCTTCACTAAGACCTCTGTTTCTGTCGGTTCCGGAACTTTTAAGAAGAAAACAAGAATAATACTTATTGCTGATACTGCAATACAAATGATAAATGATGTCATATAGGCACCGATATCAGCAAAGTTCAAACCAGTGACCGGCCCGATAACCATGGCCAAACCTATTGATAATGAAAAATAACTGAGACCTTCACCGCGCTTTGAGGCCGGAATAATCAAAGAACTGATCGTACCTTTAACATTCGATACAATTCCAAATGCAATACCGTGTATGATTCTTAACAACAGTAACAGTTCAAAGTCAGTAACAAACGGATACATCAGGGAAGCGGCAAAGCAGGCCGCAGCTGCATAGATAAAAGCCTTCTTTTCTGCTCCCCTTTTCACCCATTTTCCCGCAAATGGACGTACGATAATGGCCGCAATAAGAAAAGCTGTCAGCAATAGCCCTGCTTGATCTGCACCTCCACTAAGTTCATCTGCCAAATATATTGGAAGTGCGGTTAACGGTATATAGAATGATAAAAAGATAAAAAAAGTGATAATAGTAATATTTATAAAATCTTTTGTCCTCAATTTTTCTTTTACCAATAGCAAATACCCCCCTATATTTTTCGTAAATTTTCCGACAAATCGTCTCATTTTCCGGAACTTTTGACTCTGTAATTTTCTTAAACCGATAGTCCAATCCCCAAAAAGTCTTACAACAAAAATAAAAACAAAAATTTTTATTATACTACAATCTAAATATGCATAAGAATTTGATTATTTTATAATTGCTATGCATAATTGTAATAACAGGTTTTCGGAGAAAAAATGGACATTGACCAACTTTATTACTTACAAACATTAGCCAGAGTCAGAATCTTTACGAAAGCTTCTGAAGAACTGCTGCTCTCGCAGCCTGCTTTAAGCCGTTCAATTTCAAGGCTTGAAGAAGAAATCGGTGCTCCTCTGTTTGAACGGAAGAATCGCGGGGTTACCCTGAACCAATACGGAAAAGTCTTTCTCGAACACACCGCACGTGCATTACAGGAAAACGTGCATTACAAGAATTGGAGGCAGGCAAAAAGTGCTCGACATGAGTCACACAAAGCGCGGCACGATTTCTCTCGCGTTTGTTCAGACATTCGGTTCAAGTTTTATTCCAGACTTAATTGGGGAATTTAAGAGGAAATTTCCCGGGGTTAACTTTTCCCTGTCACAAATATCAAGCAGAATCCGGCGGGAGACAGCCTCCTCAAGAGTGCAAATAGGCTTTTTTTTCAAGGTCCGGTATGTACGGGATGAGATCGACGCATCCGCTACCTCATTCAATTTGACCTTCTCCTTACCGGCAGCGCCTGCCAATCTCCGACAGTCAAAAACTTCATCAACTTCGTAAAAGAAAAAGCAAAACTCAAAATTGACAGGTTGACAGGTGACAGGCACCTGGGTATTTTTGTAAATACTTTTTTGTTATTGTATACATGTCCTATACTTAACAAAAACAACAGAACAACTAGGAGGATATAATCTTGGGTTATGTAGAAAGTTTGAGGAAAGTGATTGGCCACAGACCCGTAATTTTGGTTGGAATTGCGGTTGCTATTATAAATGAAAACGGAGAAATTCTTCTCCAAAAACGTTGGAACGGAAGTTGGGGATTGCCCGGCGGACTTATGGAACTGGGCGAATCCGCCGAAGAAACAGGAAGAAGAGAAGTACGGGAAGAGACCGGCCTCCGAATAGGACAAATGGAATTAATAGCGGTATTCTCCGGAAAAAAATATTTTCAAAAGCTCCCCAACGGGGATCAATTCTATCCGGTCACAATCGTCTACTTAACAAAAGAAATTCAAGGCGGAATTCTGCAGGCAGACGGAATGGAATCAAATGAAGTTAAATTCTTTAAACCCGATGCCCTGCCTGCCAAACTTCATTCAGTCTTTTATGATTTAATTCAGGAGAAAAAAGATATCCTTTTCGAAGCAAATGATTCTATATAATTCGACAGGTGACAGGCACTTGGAAATAACTTACTTCCATTTTTCATAAAAATATGATTATA
>JANWJP010000113.1 GCA_025451895.1 Robertmurraya sp. | reverse complement strand
TATATCATGAAAGTAATTCTAGTATGAATATCGGAAAGTGTCAAGCAAAACAACTGTGTGCCTTTAAAGTATAAATATTAAGGCAATTTCCGCATCTCTGGTGAGAAATTCCGGCCCAGCCTATAATGATGTGAGGCCGGTTGCTTCTTTTAACGCTTCCTCAAGATCATCAATCAAATCCTCAACATTCTCGATCCCGACGGATAAACGTACTAAATCCTCAGGAACGCCTGCTTCTTTGAGTCCTTCTTCGTCAAGCTGCTGATGAGTGGTGCTGGCCGGGTGAATCACCAGGCTTTTCGCATCGCCCACATTAGCTACGTGAGCCCATAAGTCAAGATTATTAATAAACTTCGCACCTGCTTCTCTGCCGCCCTTAATGCCGAAAATGATGACAGAACCGGCTCCTTTCGGCAAATATTTATCAGCAAGTTCTTTATCCGGATGCCCCTCATCACCTGGATAGGAAACCCAGCTGACTGCAGGATGATTTTTTAAATAAGCGACAATTTTTTGGGCATTGGCCACATGCTCCTTCATTCTCACATGGAGAGTCTCCAGGCCGAGAACAAATTGAAAAGCACTGATCGGGCTGAGTGCAGGTCCGAGATCTCTTAACAGCTGAACTCTTGCCTTCGTTATATAAGCACCGGGGCCCAAGTCCCTGCTGTAAACAATATTATGATAACTTACATCAGGTTCAGTAAATCCGGGGAATCTCGGTGAATTCCAGTCAAATTTTCCTCCGTCCACAATCACGCCGCCAAGGGTGGTTCCGTTTCCGAGCAGCCATTTTGTTGCAGAATGAACAACAATGTCTGCCCCGTACTCAATCGGACGGCATAAATATGGTGTGGCGAACGTATTGTCAATAATCAGCGGAACCCCTGCTTCATGGGCAATATTCGCGACTGCTTCAATATCGAGAATGCGCAGGCTTGGATTTCCAATCGTTTCCGCAAAAACGGCCTTTGTTTTCTCGGTAATTGCTTCCCTGAAGTTTTCCGGATTGGCCGCATCAACGAATTTTACTTTGATTCCGTATTTCGGAAGTGTCACAGCAAAGAGATTGTATGTACCCCCGTAAAGGTTTCCGGCAGCAACGATTTCATCTCCCGCTTCAGCGATGTTTAAGATTGCCAAAGTAATGGCAGACATTCCGCTTGCGAGTGCCAAAGCCCCTACCCCGCCTTCCAACAGGGCAATCCGTTCTTCAAAAACAGTCACCGTTGGATTATGAATCCGGGTATAAATATAGCCGGGCTCTTTCAGGGCAAAAAGATTTGCCGCATGATCCGTATTTTTAAATTGATAGGCATTGTTTTGGTAAATCGGCACGGCCCTCGCTCCAGTCAGCGGATCAGCATCAAGCCCGCCGTGCACCCCCAATGTTTCCAACCGGTAATTCTTCTTCTTTTCACTCATCGCCAGCTCTCCTTTTCCTTATTCGTATTTACTTAGAAAATCAAAAAACCCCTCTTCCAAAATAAGAAGAGGGGAACTCATCATCTCTCTTCTTATCTTTCAGAGCATTCATGCTCTGCTGGAATTGGCACCGTGTATAAAACCGGTTGCCGGGCTTCATTGGGCCAGTCCCTCCGCCACTCTTGATAAGATTTATCATTTCATTATTAACTTTTTAAGCTTATAAAGATATTACATGAATGCAAATAAATAGTCAACCTATTTTTGACATGGATATATTGATTTTACAAATATGCAGCCGTCCGCATTCCGGTACGGGCTCGTTGTAAAAAAGTAATATTTCCGTTGTAAATAACATCCCGAAACTTTCCTCTTTATATATTCAAAGGCAGAAATGATTATCTAATCCTGCAATACAATAAAATAATCTAAAGGTTAGTTACAATTCCCTCAGCGCCTTAATCTTTTCATATAAAAAAGGGACGGAACGAAAGGCATAGATTTTTTCAACCATTTCCCCGTTTTTAAAAACCGCCAGACAGGGAACACTTTCGACTTTCCATTTATGGGCAAACCCGGGAATGAAATTCAAATTGCACTTTCCCATGGGGAGCTCCGGAAACATGTCTGCCACAACTTCCAGCATCTTTCCGGATACCTGGCATGTCCCGCAAAAAGGGGTATATAAGTACAGGAATAAAGTGTTGTCCTTTTTAAGCAATTGTTCCAAATCTTGAGAAGACCATTCCTCCATCATGTCACCCTCTGTTTAAAAATTCAGCATGAACATCAATGTCAGCCATTAACAGAACAGAAGCCAAATGTTGAGCCGGTGCTGTCGCGACCTCGCGGTACATCCTGTCAATATAAAGATGTTTTGCTTCCGGAAATTCTCTTTTAAAAAGCTTCCTCAGTTTTTCACCGGCCTTATCGGAATCAACTAATATATAAACCTCTCTGCCAAACAAGGAGTCAGCCAGTTCATCAAGACGCTCGAAGCTAATTGTCCCGTTCGTGCAGATAACCTCAACATCCTCCTTAATGATTTGTAATATCTTTCTTTTGTCCGTGGTGCCCTCAACAACAATGATTTTTCCAGCGTTTGCAGTTTCCATGTTCATCACCTAAGCAGGAAGTTGATTTTACCTTACACTATTCATATTCTTTGTACAAGGAGAAAGCTCCTCTTTGTTAAAACCGCTCCACTATAATTTTTCCATCGGTAAATTTTTTCAAAAGTAAAGAGATTTTAAGGTAAGCAGTCAATTTTGACCAATCAGATAAGACCTTTTTCGTTCAGCCGGTTGCCGGAAATAAACAAACATCCATGAGTCCGGCTTACAAATTCTGTTGGAACTTTTTCTCACCAAGCCCGTTTGCCGGAGACTTTTGCAAAGCTGACTGATGTCTTTTAGGATTTGTTCATTCCGGATGGTTGCTTTTCCGGCTCTTCAGGCAATAAAAATAAACAAAGCGCCCCTTCTGAAAAATAAGAGACGCTTTGTTTTGAACGGTAATTAATCTTCTTTAATCATTTCTTCATAGGCTTCCGCTGACAAAAGATCATCCGCTTCACTAAGGTCGGACGGCTCAATGACAATCATCCAGGCCTTATCATAAGGTGAATCATTCACATATTCCGGATTATCTTCCAGCTCCTCGTTGACCTCAAGCACTGTCCCGCTAACGGGAGCATAAAGTTCAGAGACTGTTTTTACAGACTCCACACTTCCGAAAGCCTCACCCGCGATTACCTCATCGCCAACCTCGGGCAGTTCAACAAAAACAATGTCTCCTAATTCAGATTGGGCAAAGTCTGTAATTCCTACACGAACCTTGCCATCCTCAATTTTTACCCACTCATGTTCTCTTGAATAGCGCAATTCTTTTGGAATACTCATATTATATAAATCCCTCCATGTTTTGAAATGATTCAGAGAATCTTCAGCCTACAGCCATGTTTTTGTGAATTCTTCCTCATTAAATCCAACCGTCACCCGTTCCCCGTCAGTCAATATCGGGCGCTTAATCAGCATTCCGTCACCGGCCAACAGTTCAAGAAGCTCCTCTTCTGATGCGGTCTTAACTTTATCTTTTAAACCAAGCTCACGATATTTTTTACCGCTTGTGTTAAAAAATTTCTTTATTTCCAAACCGCTGCTTTTATAAAACTGCTCCAACTCTGTAAGGGTGGGCGGATTTTCAACAATATGTATAGCTTCATAGTCCACTTGATGGTCATCAAGCCACTTTTTAGCTTTTCGGCACGTCCCGCATTTCGGATACCAATAAAACTTCAGTGCCATTATTATCACCATCCCTTTTGTTTTTATCCCGGAAACGTTTTTTGGTTAATTTCAATTTCTTAACTGAATAGTACCATAAAAAATTTGACAATTCATTAAATGACAGCAATATCTGACAATCTTTTTTTGATCGTACGGAAGCTGCATGCCGGAGCCGGTGTTTGTTTTTGTATTTAAAACCGTATCAATGGTAAAAACAAGGTCTGTTTAAACTCCGGTGCCGATGGTGGTATCAAAGAGGAAACTTCCCACCGGGTCCATTCGGAGGGAAGTTTTCCAAAACAAGCGGCTGTTTATGCGCGAAACTGTCAGATTGATACCGGAGACTCACATGAATTTTTTTGATGCCGATACGGTTTTTAAACCAGTAAATAAAGGTTATTTCGTTGGTACAATCCTTTAGGTCTTTAGGGCAATTCCGGAGGTTTGCCTGATTGTTTTCATCGTAAATCGCTCATGGGGACAGTTTTTGGCTTTTTGGCATCCTTCTTGTCCGCTTAAGCCCTTATTAGAGACAGTTTGAGTTCATTTCACGGTCACTTTGTCCGCTTAACCGCTCATGGAGACTTTTTGTGCCTTTTTTACAGCCACTTTGTCCTTTTGACGCTTCATGAGGACATCTTGTGCTGTTTTCAAGGCCATTCTGTCCGCTTAACCCCTTCATGAGGACATCTTGAACAATTTTCAAAGCCGTTTTGTCCACTTAACCCCTTCATGAGGACATCTCAAACAATTTTCAAAGCCGTTTTGTCCGCTTAAACCCTTCATGAGGACATCTCAAACAATTTTCAAAGCCGTTTTGTCCGCTTAAACCCTTCACGAGGACATCTCGAACAATTTTCAAAGCCGTTTTGTCCACTTAACCCCTTAATGAGGACATCTCGAACAATTTTCAAAGCCGTTTTGTCCGCTTAAACCTTTCAGAAGGACATCTTGAACAATTTTCAGAGCCGTTTTGTCCGCTTAAACCCTTCATGAGGACATCTCAATGTTCATTGATAGGAATGTTGTCCCCTTTAAAAGCTCTTCAAAATATTTCAGGGGCATTGAAGAAGAAAATATCTCCCACAATGCCCCTTCCTCATAAAGACACCGTAAGCCAGGCGGTTTTCCACAACCTTCAACAAAATGTGGAAATAAAAATTTCCCGAATCCTCTAAAACTTTCAAACTAACAATATGCTTATACTACGTACTTCTCTTCCTGAATCAGCTTAAGCGCAGCTTCCCGTTTCTTGCCGATCACATTGACCGGAGTATGGCGGGTCAGCCTTCTCAAAAGGGAAAGAGTCATCAGCATTGAATCGCCGCTTTCAATCGCAGTGACGCTTTCCTTGGCGTGCAGTTCAATTTCATTAAAGGCCTCCTGACAGAATATTTCCGTGTAGAGGAGTTTTTGTCTGCTTTTTTCCAGGCCTTCCCTCGCAATAGCCTTTTCTGTCCGCAAAATCACTGATTCCATCGCATACACATTCGCCGTGATGTCAGCAATATTTGCGAGGATTTCTTGTTCCTGCTCAATTTCCTTGCCGAATTTCTGAGCGGCCAGTCCTGCCGCGAGAACAGCTATTTTCTTACCATTTCGCAGCAAGTATTTTTCCCTGGCCAACGGCTCATCTCCGGGCTCTTCCGGCACAAGCATCATCAGTTCTTCCTGAAGAGCCATTGCTTTTTGGAATAATGGGAGTTCATTTTTCAGAGCCTTGCGCAGATACGTTCCCGGCACTAACAGACGGTTAATCTCGTTTGTTCCTTCAAAAATCCGGTTTATGCGCGAGTCGCGGTATGCCCTGGCAATCTCATACTCTTCCATAAATCCGTATCCGCCGTGGAGTTGAACGCCTTCATCAACAATGTAATCAAGCACTTCCGTGTTAAAAAATTTGCCAATCGAACATTCAATGGCATATTCCGCAATGGCGGCGGCCACCGCTTTGCCTCCGCTCACCTCTTCATCTGTCAGACTGCTCATCCGCTCTTCAAATAATCCGACAGTCCGGTAAATGGAGCTTTCAGCGGCATAAAGTTTGGCAGCCATTGTCGCCACTTTTTCCTTTGTAAGATTAAAAGAAGAGATAGAACGGTTGAACTGACGGCGCTGATTGATATAAGGGAGCGTAATTTCCATGACTCTTTTTGCTCCGCCCAATGCGCCGATGCCGAGCTTATAACGGCCGATATTTAAAATGTTAAATGCAATGACATGTCCGCGCCCGACTTCACCGAGAAGATTTTCAACAGGCACCTCAGCATCTTCAAAAATTAATGTCCGGGTCGATGAGCTTTTAATGCCCATTTTGTCTTCTTCAGGGCCGGTTGAAACTCCCGGAAAATCTCTCTCAACTATAAATGCCGAAAACTTGTCTCCGTCGATCTTCGCATAGACTACGAAAATATCGGCAAAACCGGAATTGGTAATCCATTGCTTTTCTCCGTTCAAAATATAATGGGTGCCCGATTCATTCAAACGCGCTGTAGTTTTCGCCCCTAGTGCATCCGACCCGGAACCCGGTTCCGTCAGTGCATAAGCGGCAATCTTTTCCCCCGTCGCCAGTGCCGGCAAATATTTTTCCTTCTGTTGATCATTTCCAAAGAGCACAATTGGAAGCGACCCGATGCCGACATGTGCTCCGTGGGAAATGGCAAAACCTCCGGCGGCTGACATTTTTTCCGCAATCAAAGCTGAACTGATTTTATCAAGACCTACCCCGCCGTATTTTTCCGGTATATCCGCAGCCAAAAGCCCGAGTTCCCCGGCGTCTCTCAGCAGTCTGACAGTCCGGTCAAACTCATGCTTTTCCAGGTAAGGAATTTCGGGAAAGACTTCGTTTTCGACAAACTCTTCCGTCGTTTTGGCAATCATTTTTTGTTCATCACTAAAATCTTCGGGAGTAAAAACTTGTTGATAAGAGATATCTTCAATGAGAAAACTGCCGCCTTTAATTAAGTTTTCTGCTTGTTTTTCCAACAATCATTCCCCCATTCATAAACATTTGCCATGACTCAAAACCGGAAAATTGCTTGTTTACAAAGTTTTAACACCGTAATGGCGATTTTTACTGTTTTACCGGCGAGAATTTCAATATGCTGGCCAAATTACCTGCTTTACCTGCGAAAATTCAAATTTACTGGCGAAATCACCTTATTTAACTTGCAAACCTAAAACTTGCCGGAAACCCCCGCTTTTCCCCTGTTACGGCAACAATTCAAACACGCCGGCGGCGCCCATTCCGCCGCCGATACACATCGTCACGACGACGTATTTTGCACCGCGCCGCTTCCCCTCGATCAGGGCGTGCATCGTCATGCGGGCGCCGCTCATGCCGTACGGATGACCGATCGAGATCGCGCCGCCATCGACGTTGAACCTT
>JANWJP010000112.1 GCA_025451895.1 Robertmurraya sp. | reverse complement strand
TTGAAATGAAGTGTTTTTTGGGTTAAAGTAGCCATATAAAGAATCCTTTCTGTGTGGTTATTATTCGCACTTTAACCTTAACAGAAATGGGTTCTTTTTTGCATTTATTAAGTGAAAAAATTTAATGACCAAGAAAGCCAAAATCTCAGGGTTCTAAGGCTAATTCAGAAATCACTGTGAATAAATCAGGTTTAGATAACTCTTCAGCAAATTCTTTTTTTATATACCTAGAGGAAACTGTTTTAAAGCGGTTGACTAATTTTGTTAATAACACCTGAGGAGGTGCTTTAAATAAAATGTGTGGGATCTTCCTCTCCGTTCATTTCAACCAGTTAACATTGAAAGGAAGGTAATCGGGAGATTCACTATGTAAATAAGTTTGCCCTCTGAAACAAAATTTTTCAGAGGGCGCTTAAGTACCTGTCAGTTATTTGCCGGTAAGCCATTTTTTGAATGTTTCTTTTTCCTTTGAGCCGACAAGCCGTCCGGCTTCCTTTCCGTCTTTATATTGTATTAATGTCGGAATTCTTTCTATTTCATACCGATCCCATCCGTCATCAAATTCCAGGAGGTTGAATTGATAAATTTTCAGTCCTGTTTCATTGGCAGCTTCTCTCAATAAAGGGGTTGTTTCCCGACAGTGAGGGCAAGTGGGGCTGAAAAAATAAACAATGAGATCCTCTCCGTCTGCCAGTTTTTTGTCTAAATCATCAGGGAGAATAATGTTTTGGTAATTCGGATCATCCAGTAGCTCTATCGTTTCCGGATGTAACGATGTTTTTTGGTATGGATTGGGTGGCAATTCATCCGTTTCATTCTCATAGTCCGTCCTGTAATCATCATTGCTGCTTCCGGTTATATCATCGTCCTGAAGGTTTGTTAAAAATGCCAAACCTGCAAAAACAATAACGAGCAGAGCAAGAAAAACGATGATTTTTTTCAAAACCAACGGACCTCCTTATTTTTCTTCCAAATAATCAGGCTGAAAATAAAAATTAGTAAAAAAGCAATAAATGCAAGAAAAGGAATGGTTATGAACCCGAACCAATTTATGTATTCATCTGTACAGGGTGTCCGACCGCAGGCCAATGATGAACCTTGTAAAGCGGGCAGTTTTTGAATGCCGTAATGATAGAGGGAGAGGGCAGCTCCAATGATTGAGAATACCATGGAATAAAGACTGATAAAATAATCCTTGCGAATGATGGCAATTCCCAAGAGGATGAACAAAGGATACAAAGCCATTCTTTCATACCAGCATAAGGTACACGGTTCGTATTTAAGAACCTCAGAAAAAAACAAACTTCCGAACAAGGCAGTGGCTGAAACAGCCCAGGCAAGAAAAAGCAGTGGATCGCGAACATCTTTTTTTGTCAGCATTGATTTTCCTCTTCTCTTTTGTTAGCTTTAAATTTGATGAATGATTTAAAAGTGTAAAAGAACGGAAGGTTTGGAAAAGCTTCCTGCAATCCCTTCTCTGCTTTCATTTTAGGCTTTCGGCTGTTTTTTTTCAATAAATATCATAAGTGTATATTTTGAAAAACAGAGCAAACAGATGTAATATGAATTGGGGATAATTTCCAAACGCCATACAAAAAATACATAAATTTTTATATTGGAGGGGTCTAGTTGAACTGGAAATCAAAAGCTGACACTTGGTTGAATTTTTCCGGGCTTGATGCAGAATTGAAGGCCCAGCTAAAAGCGCTTACCGACAGAGAACTCGAAGAAGCCTTCCATAAGGATTTGGAATTTGGTACGGGGGGAATGCGCGGCGAAATCGGTCCCGGTACAAATAGGATGAATATTTATACCGTTCGCAAGGCTTCAAGCGGATTTGCCGCCTATATTGAAGAGGCCGGCAGCGAAGCGATGAAACGGGGGACGGTGATTGCCTATGATTGCCGTCATAAATCACGTGAATTTGCCATTGAGGCTGCAAAAACATTGGCTTCAAAAGGAATTCAAACTTATGTTTTTGAAGATTTGCGCCCCACACCTGAGCTTTCCTTTGCTGTCCGCCATTTAAACGCTTATTCCGGGATTGTGATTACAGCGAGCCATAATCCGCCCGAGTATAACGGTTACAAGGTGTACGGGCCGGATGGAGGCCAGCTTGTGCCGGAGGAGGCGGATAAGGTTATTGAGAAAATCAGCCTGATTGAAAATGAGCTTTTAATTGATGTGCTTCCTGAAAAAGAGTTAATTGAAAAAGGCCTGATAAAAATAATCGGGGAAGAAGTTGATCAGGCTTATTTGGAAAAACTGGTCACTATTTCCGAGAATCCAGATCCTGGAAATGCAAATGATATTAAAATTGTTTTCACCCCTCTGCACGGGACAGCCAACAAGCCGGTGAGAAGAGGTTTGGAAGCATTGAATTATAAAAATGTATATGTTGTTAGGGAGCAGGAACAACCTGATCCGGATTTTTCGACTGTAAAAAGTCCCAATCCGGAGGAGCACGCCGCCTTTGAATTGGCTATTCGCGAAGGGAAAAAAGTAGATGCGGATTTGTTGATTGGAACCGATCCGGATGCGGATCGTCTCGGGATTGCCGTTAAAGACGATCACAATGAATACCGGGTGTTAACCGGAAACCAAACCGGCGCTCTTCTGCTTCATTATATTTTGAGTCAAAAACAACAAAAAGGCACGCTCCCTGATAATGGAGTGATGCTGAAAACGATCGTTACTTCCGATTTGGGAAAAGAAATAGCGACGTCCTTTGGAGTTAAGACGGTTGAGGTATTGACGGGTTTTAAATTTATTGCGGAAAAAATCCAAGAGTACCATGCGACCGGAAAGCATCAGTTTTTATTTGGCTATGAAGAGAGCTACGGTTATTTGATTGGAGACTTTGCAAGGGACAAGGACGCTGTTCAAGCGGCACTGCTGGCGGCAGAGGTATGTGCTTTTTATAAGAAAAAAGGAATGTCTTTATATGATGCATTATTGGAATTATTTGATAAGTATGGATACTATCTTGAAGGACTCCGTTCATTAACATTAAAAGGTATTGACGGTGCTGAAAAAATCCGGCATATATTAACCTCCTACAGAAAACAGCCCCTTGAAGGTCTGATGGATTTGAAAGTCATAAAACAGGAGGATTACCTGCAGGGTACGAGGATTATCGAAGGAAACAAACAAGAAACGATTGAACTTCCAAAATCAAATGTAATTAAGTATTATTTTGATGACGGTTCATGGGTATGCTTAAGGCCTTCCGGAACCGAACCGAAAATTAAATTCTATTTTGGTGTAAGAGGCACAGGGCTGGAGGACAGCCGGCAAAGATTAACGGAGCTGGAAAAGGCTTTTATGAACGATGTGAACAAGAAAATGAACGAATAATAAAGGCAAACACGGTTTCTTTATTGAAACCGTGTTTTTTGGTGGAATTCATTTGCTTGTGCCGCTTTACAGGCAGTTTTTATGTCAGGGCTGATTCTTGCTCGTCATGATTTGCGTTTATATTTGAGTTTGCATGGTCGATGTACCTCAGTAAAGCATATAAATGTTTTTCAATAACGGAATAATCTGTTTCAAAGTTGTAGGCGTGAAGAAAATGTTCGATTTTTTTGGAAAGAAAATGGTCCTTGGTCCGTACCATCAGGATTAACAGATTGTCCCACTGTGAACGGTGTGTGTAATACAGCGCCCGGTCATAATCGGCGTGGTCCAATAATCTCTCCTCCTTTATAAGGAGTTGTTTTTAGTTTGTGCCGGACTTGCAGAAATTCTCGCAGTAAATGTTGTCACTTCATGAGGAAAAGATTATGAAAAGTATTTTGCATATTTTTTGTGCCTGAAGGAATATTAAGAATGTCTCAACATCAGTTTATGCAGTAATAATGGTTCTGCCCCTTTTACAACAAAAAAAAGGAATTTTTACATGGTAATGAAAAGTTTGTTTTCTTTTTTTTGTCTTTTGTTCCTCTCATTGCCGGTGTATGCGGAGGATAAAATTGTTGAACCCCGTGAAGTTTATACATATGAACATTTAAGGGAAGATATTTCACAATTACAGGCCCGGTATGGGGAGATTTTGACGGTTCGAAAGATTGGAACTTCCTTTTTCGGCAAAGAAATTCCCGCCGTCAAACTCGGAAAGGGTAACAAACATATTTTAATGATTGGCGCCCATCATGGCAGGGAATGGATTACTTCATCACTTCTGATGAATATGCTGGAAACCTATGCGAAAGCTTATCAGGACATGAGTCCGTTAGGTTCGTTTTCGCCTGCTGTATTTGACGAGATATCCATTTGGTTCGTACCGATGTTGAATCCCGACGGAGTGTCCATTCAACAGGGGAAATTGGAAGAACTTCATCCATCTGTAAGAGAATATATTTATTTTTTAAATAAAGGAAGCAGCAATTTGTCAAGGTGGAAAGCGAACGGCCAGGGGATCGATTTAAACCGTCAGTATCCTGCAGGGTGGGATGAACTTCCCGGCGAGCCTTCCCGTCCTTCTTACAAGTTTTATAAAGGAACCAGACCTGTTGAGACAAACGAGACTCAGGCGATTGTCCGGTTCACGTATGAGGCGGAGCCTCTTGTTGCAGTTTCCTACCATTCTTCAGGAAGAGAGATTTTTTGGAAATATTATAATAAATTTGAAGAACGGGATCGGAAATTGGCAGGGATGGTGTCAAAGCTGACAGGGTATAAATTGAGCAAGCCCCCATCCCCCTCAAACGGAGGGGGGTATACAGATTGGTTTATAACCGCGTTCAGCCGTCCCTGCTTAACGATTGAAATATGTCCGCCGGTTGAGGAAACTGCTCCTCCGTTGTCCATTTTTGATGAAGAATGGAGACGAAATCAATTTGTTGGTGTTTTGCTTGCTGAAGAAGCAAAAAAACTTTTAGAACAAGAAAAATCAAATCAAGCGGAATGATGATCCGCAGTTTTGGAGGGAAAGATGAGGAATAAATATATTTTCCTGTGTGCTGTACTGTTGTTTATTTGTGTAAGTTCCGTAAATGTCTTTGCAGAGAATGATGAAGATTATCAAAAATACGGGCGGATTGCCATGGCGGTGGTGAAGGAAGATTATCCGGGACAGGATGTCGTGGAATATCAATATCTAGGCCGGCGTAAACTTGAAGAGTCAAAGGTTGTGGATACATTTCGGTTTGAAGTAAAGAAAAATGATCGCAAAGTTTTTGTTCATGTCAGGGTGCTCCATGATTTAAAAGATAAAAAATCCTTGTCCTTGATGTTGGAAGAAAAGGAGCAGTAGTCCACCATTAAATTTTGATTATATTTATCCTGAATGAATTTTGAAAGCACTACGGAGGGGATGCTTGTTCAGATCCTCTTTTTTATTTTTAAGCGGATTATGAAAGCATTTTTATTGACCAACATCGTCTTTTTTAATAATATACCCATAGAGGTATATAAAGTGTTTGAAAAAAAGGAGAGGGAAAAAATGAATTCTGTAACTGTGTATGTGACCAATACTTGCCCCTATTGCGTCATGCTTAAGAATTTTTTAACTCAGCAAAATATTCCTTTTAAAGAGGTAAATGTTCAGGAAGACCCTGTTCAAATGCATTATGTGATCTCACAAACGGGACAAATGGGGGTTCCGCAAACAGAAGTAAACGGCAAATGGGTAATCGGTTTTGACCCGAACAGCATTATGGCCGCATTAAGATAGTGCAGAAAAACTTCTTGATGTATCGGTAATCACGGTTGCTGCAGGATTTTTTTTGAACGTTCCGCCGGGTAAATAGCAGAAGAAGAAGAAGAAGAAGAAGAAGAGGCTGTGCATGGACGGCCTCTTTTTTTGTTTTTTTTGCGAAACTCATCATTTTTTTACCTCCTTCATACATTGTAGATAAGACATAAAAGAAGGGGGAGAGGAGATTGCGTCCCGAAGAACATAAGGAACTGGAAAAAGCTATTGAAGAAATTACGGAAATCGCTTCAAGTTTTGGATTGGATTTTTATCCGATGAGATATGAAATTTGTCCTGCAGATATTATATATACGTTCGGTGCTTATGGAATGCCAACGAGATTTTCACACTGGAGTTTCGGAAAGCAATTTTATAAAATGAAGCTTCAGTATGATCTCGGCCTGTCAAAAATATATGAACTTGTGATTAATTCAAATCCCTGTTATGCATTTTTGCTTGATTCCAATTCTTTAATTCAAAATAAATTAATTGTCGCTCATGTATTGGCTCATTGTGATTTTTTTAAAAATAATGTTCGTTTTCAAAATACAAAAAGAGATATGGTTGAAAGCATGGCCGCTACAGCCGAGCGGATACGCCAGTATGAAATAAAATACGGAAAGCAGAAAGTGGAAAAATTTCTCGATGCCGTTCTTGCCATTGAAGAGCATATTGATCCTTCATTGCTGAGGCCGAAACTGGAATGGTCGATTGATGATGAAGAAGTTGAAGAGGAGGAACCGGAAAAGACAACTCCGTATGATGATTTATGGAGTTTGGACACAATTGGAAAAGAGAAACCGAAACCGGTTAAAAAGAAAAAGAAATTCCCTCCCCGGCCTGAAAAGGATCTGCTCTTGTTTATAGAGAGTTACAGCAGGGAGTTGGAAGATTGGCAGCGGGATATTCTAACTATGGTCCGGGAAGAGATGCTCTATTTTTGGCCGCAATTAGAAACGAAAATTATGAATGAAGGTTGGGCATCCTACTGGCACCAAAGGATTTTGCGCGAAATGGATTTAACTTCCGCTGAGGCGCTTGAATTTGCCAAATTGAATGCCGGAGTAGTTCAGCCATCACGAACGGGGATAAACCCCTATTATCTAGGCCTCAAAATATTTGAAGATATTGAAGAACGTTACAATAATCCGACAGAGGAAATGAAAAGACGGGGAGTAAAGCCGGGAAGCGGCCGGGAAAAGATTTTCGAGGTCCGGGAGATAGAATCCGATATTTCCTTTTTGCGAAATTACTTAACAAAAGACTTGATTTTACGTGAAGATATGTATTTATTTCAAAAGCAGGGCAGGGATTATAAAATAGTTGATAAAGACTGGGAGGCTGTCCGGGATCAACTCGTCAACATGAGGGTGAATGGAGGATTTCCCTATTTAACGGTTAATGACGGGGATTATATGAAAAACGGCGAATTATATATTAAACATTGGTACGAAGGAGTGGAACTTGATATAAAATATTTGGAAAAAGTAATTCCTTATATTTATCAGTTGTGGGGACGGACTGTTCATATTGAGACGGTTGTAGAGGAGCGGACCATGCTTTATTCCTATGACGGAAAAGGTGTACATCGTAAATATTTGTAAAAATCTGTTAATAACGAGCAATTTTTTGTTGACAGCGACTGTTTTTCGCTTTAAGATTAATTTAGAAATCAAATATAGTGACATTCAGTCTTCCTTAAAGGGGAGTAGCTTTTACAGCAAAGTCGTCATGTCAGAGCGGATGCTCTCGGCTTTGTTGGCAACATCACGTTGTTAGCAAGACCTTTACCAGCGGTAAAGGTCTTTTTGTATTTTGTCTTTGCTTTTCTTGTTAACCGGAGCAAATTTTTTATGTAAAGAGAGAAAATCTAAATTTTGGAGGTTAATATGGATATCGGTTTGTTGCTTGAATATGGGGGAGTATTATTAATTCTGGTTGCTTTAGAAGGACTGTTAGCTGCGGATAATGCGCTTGTACTTGCAATTATGGTCAAACCATTGTCCCCGAAGAACCGCAGAAAGGCATTGTTTTATGGTTTGGGAGGAGCCTTTATCTTCAGATTTGCAGCATTGTTTATTATTGCTTATCTTGTTAATATTTGGCAGGTTCAGGCCGTTGGGGCCGCATACTTATTATTTCTGGCTGTGCGGAATATATATAAGATTATTCGAAACAAGGCAGATGAGAAAAACGGGAAAGTGCCGGAAAATCCCGTGAACGAGAAAGAGCCGGGACTTTGGACGACTGTTCTAAAGGTTGAATTGGCAGATTTGGCGTTTGCCGTAGATTCTATATTGGCGGCTGTTGCACTGGCCGTGACCCTTCCAAACACGGGATTGCCGTCTATTGGCGGATTGGACGGCGGAAAGTTTCTCGTTGTTTTTGCAGGGGGAATGCTTGGGATAATTATTATGAGATTTGCCGCAAATCTGTTTGTTACTCTTCTTACAAAGAGGCCGGGGCTTGAAGTTGCTGCTTACTTGATTGTGGGCTGGGTTGGAATCAAATTGACCGTTTTGACACTGTCCCATGAAAAATTGGCCATTATTCCTGAAGCCTTTGCCGACTCACCTGCCTGGAAGGCTGCATTCTATGTAGTACTTATTTTAATAGCCGTCGGCGGCTGGATTTTTTCGAAAAAGAAAGAACCGGTGGAAAAAGCAGCCTGAAGGCAGACGGAGGTTTAGATTGAAAGCAATATGGCAGGAACATCATTTTGATGGATCCTGTCATTTTTGCTTATTCTATGATATGAAGTGAAGTTGGAAAATGTGCACTGCTTTGATCAATGGCTGTGAGGTAAATACTGCATGAAAAGATTGACGGTTTGCCGGGAACATGGTATATTATCCTAGCTGAATGAGAATATTTCTGTTCTCCATTCATCTTATTTACGGTACTTCGGGATAAGTTATAGCGAAAGATTTACTTTGAGAGAACAGATGGTTTGAAAATATTGGAATATTTTTCAGTGAATAACCTCTGGATTTTTTGAGAAAAATCATTTATAATTTTATGGTGTCGGAAGGGTAATTTCAAATTTGATTATTCTTCGGGCCGGCATAGCTCAATTGGCAGAGCAGCTGAATCGTAATCAGAAGGTTGGGGGTTCGACTCCTCTTGCCGGCACCAGGGAAATGTTTTTACGAATACGGCGGCGTAGCTCAGCTGGCTAGAGCGTACGGTTCATACCCGTGAGGTCGTGGGTTCAATCCCCTCCGCCGCTACTTATTGTTTTATATACTGGAGGAATACCCAAGTGGCTGAAGGGATCGGTCTCGAAAACCGACAGGCGGCTATTTTGGCCGCGCGTGGGTTCAAATCCCGCTTCCTCCGCCATATTTATTTTTTGAATTGGTTATGGCGGCTGTGGCGAAGTGGTTAACGCATCGGATTGTGGCTCCGACATTCGTGGGTTCGATTCCCACCAGTCGCCCCATATTTACGGGCCTATAGCTCAGCTGGTTAGAGCGCACGCCTGATAAGCGTGAGGTCGATGGTTCAAGTCCATTTAGGCCCACTAAAAATAAACCGTACACATTTATGAGAGACAGCACCGGTTTTCAGGTGCTGTTTTTTGATGCCAAGAACCCCTTGAGCAGACAGGAGAGCTTGTCCTGATTGCGAGATATGTTTCAATACAGATTGTGATGTATCAGGTAAATGAAAATTGGGCTCACTTCGAACCGAACAAAAAAGAAGTTATCTACAGATTAAACAGGTTTTTATCTGCAGTTAACTTCCCTTGTGTAAAGCCGGCGGATTATTATTTTGTTTCGTTAATATTGTCCTCGATGTTTTTCCGGAGTTGTTCCAATTCTTTATGTAACTTTTCTTCGCTGATCTCAAGTATTTTCAAGATATCATGATGGCTCATTTCTTCCTGTTTATACGAGATAATTTCGTCCATCTCCCTGCCGCTCAGTTTGGACATTGCAGCTGCGCTTACGAGGAATCGGAGCGGCACTCCGTCTTTTAAGTAATCTTTTATATCATTTTCACTTTTGTCTGAATATTGCGCCAAATATGAGATGACAGCGGCGCTGTTACTTTCAACGAGTTTTTTCCACTTTTGTAGTGACTCTATTTTCTGCAAGTCCCGAATGTCGACGCCTAATTCTTTGGCTGTTATTTCCCACGATTTTGTTTTTTGGTAAAGAGCCAGGACTTCATCAATGCTTTTATTTGATTTCCGGGCAATAATTGCACCCATAAATATTTCTTTTTTTGTGTAGCCTTGTTCTGTGAGTTCTTCTATTTTTTCTTTTTCAATCAGTCTTTTTTGCTGTTTTTGGATTTTTTCGAGGACCGGAATATTCTTAACAGGTGATGCCATGGCTGTTCCGGACAGTTGCAGGAAAACTGCTGCCACCATTGTAAAAAAGACGATAGTTATCTTTTTCAATGTTTTTCTCTCCTTTATAAAATTCATTACACGATTAGGATAACCAGGAAAGAAAAAAATATTGATAAAATTTAACAATTGTAACGGCGGAATAAACAGATTGGATGACACTTTTCATGCATACTCATCCAATATTTTTTCAGTTGATAACTTTCGTATTTTTTCATCACGTTGGCTGTTGTGCTTATGTGAACGCCCCTCCACTTACTATCCTTGCGGGTTGCTTGAAGTGGGGCTTCCCGGGTAATCCTGTCTAACGATAAGAAACACGTTCCTTGAGGATGTGAGACTTCTGTCGGAAAAAGTTAAAATACAAATAAAAAAGCCGCAGCATTGAAATGCTGCAGGCTGTATGATATCAGGAAACGACCGATGAATTTGGGAGGGAAACCTGTTTAAGGGTTTTTTCATTTGTTTGCTTACGCAGTTTTTCGTGAATTTCATGTTCATCATGCGGTGTCTCGTTGTCGTCGGCTAATTTTTTTACTTCAATAAATTTAATGTGGTGATCTTCCATTTCGATGATTTTAAAGCAATATGAATCAAATATAAAGGTTTCTCCTTCTTTTACATCGTAGTTTTCCGCAAGAATCCATCCTCCGATGGTATCAATATCTTCGTCATCAATGTTAATATTCAGCAGAGAGTTAACCTCACTGATTAAAACCTTGGAATCGAAAATATAGTGATTTTCATCAATTTCCTGGATTTCAGGAACCTCATCCATGTCAAATTCATCCCGGATTTCGCCGACTATTTCTTCAACAATGTCTTCCACAGTCACAAGTCCAGACGTACCGCCGTATTCATCCATCAGAATGGCCATATGGATCCGTTCTTTCTGCATTTTTACAAGTAATTCTGAAATAGGGGTGGAATCAATAACCCGGATAATCGGACGGACATGATGTTCCAATGTCTGTGTGGCAATTTCCGGATTCTTGATTAAATCAGCCATCACTTCTTTTATATTCACTAATCCGATTACATGGTCTTTATCTCCATCAACAACGGGATAGCGGGTAAATTTTTCTTCATGCATGACATCGAGAAATGTCTGAATGGTATCGTCTTTTGAAAGAGTGACCATTTCTGTCCGCGGAACCATGATTTCCTTGGCAATACGGTCGTCAAATTCAAAAATTTTGTTTACATACTTAAACTCTGATTGGTTGATTTCACCACTTTTATAGCTTTCTGATAAAATCAGGCGTAATTCTTCTTCTGAATGTGCCATTTCGTTTTCAGCAACCGGCTTAAGACCAAGCAGTCTGATAACTAATCTGGAAGAACCGTTTAACGCCCAAATAAACGGAAACAGCAGGCGGTAAAACCAAATAAGCGGTCTTGCTGCAAACAAGCTGACCTTTTCAGCCTTATTTATGGCAACTGTCTTTGGTGCAAGTTCCCCGACAACAACATGAAGAAAAGTAATCAGGATAAAGGTGACGGTAATCGCTATCGCATGGGTCATCCCTTGAGGAATATTTATTTTAATTAACAGCGGTTCCAAAAGTCTTGCCACCGCCGGTTCTCCCAACCAACCAATTCCAAGGGCGGTAACGGTAATTCCCAATTGACAAGCGGATAAATACTCATCCAGGCTCGATATCACCTTTTTGACTGCAACTGCATTTTTATTGCCTTCTTCAATTAACTGGTCTATTCTTGTGCTTCTTACGCGTATAATGGCAAACTCTGAAGCAACGAAAAACGCTGTTAAAGCAATTAAAATGGCTAGAACAACCAAGTTAAATATGTCCAAATAAGCTTCCTTAACCCGTAAAAACGGGCAAGGAGTCACCTCCTAATGAAATAAAAAATATAATCATAAACATATATGAACGGCAGAAGTTTTTGAAAGGAAATGAATCACTGAGTTACAGGCTTATATTTTTATAAGAGGCAAATGAAAGTCATCCTCCGTTTCTCCCTGCAAGTTTTTCTTTTCTCAAATTCTATTAATCTCATACAGCGAAAATCAAATTGCTTCCATTTTCCTGTGATTCAGTTGACAATGCCAGTCTGTAAAGATTCCTTTTTGCTGTGAAGGCATCTTTATTGAAAAATACCCGCATCAAAACTGATGCTTTCTAACGGCATTTGCCAACCGGCTAGTGTTCTGATACGATAGACTGCCCCATCATATCACCTCAAACCTTCTTTAATCATAATTCAGGATAATAAGAAAATTATATAGAACAAAACCAATACAGTCAAACATTCCTGATTACTGTATGTTACCTCTATTTTATTATAAAAATGACCGAATATGTATAGGGAAGCTTTAAACGTTTCGGAGAAAAAACTTTTTCATAATGATTTTTTTGAAGATAATAAACAGGTGCAATTTGCAAAAACAATTTATTCATAGAGGAAGATTAGGCAGGGGAACCGCAAAGGAAACAGTGAAAAGAAGAGCATGGTTGATTGATATATTTTCAAAACAGCCGGAATGCTGCTAAAAAAATGCGTTGCCTGTCAGGACAGAAACTGCAGCAGGAGAGATTTCAGGCTGCTTTCCAGAGCCTAATTCCGCCATAGCCGTATGAACGGTTTTCCGTATTTCAGCGGGCGGTGTAAAGTGAGCATGTTTTATTGATGATTGTGTTAAAGCGAAAGAAGGAGGAATGGTTTCTTACCGGTCTTTTCTTCCTTGAAGGGCAGTTTTATTGCCTTGAAACTTCTGATGCCGCCAATCATCTTTAATAAGACCATAAAGTATAATATGTTGAAAGTACCCGTGCAAAAATTCACCTTGACGGATTTTTCCTTCCATTGTAAACCCGAGCCGTTCCGGGATTGCCCGGCTTTTGACATTCTTTTCTCCGGCCCGGATTTCTATCCGGTTCAAGCCAAGGACGGTAAATGCATATTCTATTAAAGCTTTTGCAGAACGGGTGACAAGTCCTTTGCCTTCCGCCGTTTTCGCCAAAAAATACCCCATCGAGGCCAGCCGGTTGAAGTAATCTACATTATGAAGTTCGATGCATCCGTTCAATTTTCCTTTATAAAAGATTCCGGCACGGAGTCCTGTATTTTGATGATATTCATACAGCCAATATGAGACGATGGAATAGAACTGGTGCGGGGCAACCATGTAATCGACCCAGGGCAGCCAAGTCCGAAGATGCTGTCTGTTCGCATTGATAAGTTCCGATAATTTCTTCGCATCATTCATTTGAATTAATCGCATTTCCAGGTCATCATCAATCTTCAGAAAAAACATCCTTTTTGCGCCTCCTTTTGCATGGTCTCCCGGTGAAGAAGATGCAAGTGGGATTTAATCCTTTTCACTACATAAATATTCAATGCTTTCAGACTATATAGCGGTAAAATTGAAGAAAGTTAGATAAAAATTTGACAAATTTTTAAACAGTTGACATATTTTATTTTTGTTTGAAAAACTGTGACTTTAGGCACTGATTAAAAATAAAAATTTATGTTATAAAGAAAGAGAATCATTCTCATTGAGAATGTAACTCAATTAGAATTGTTATTTTTTTAAATTTCGGCTAAAAACCCTTTTTTTGATATTGAAAATATATTTTTTAAAGGTGATGGACATGCTGGAACATTTAAAAGCAGGGGAGAAAGCAATCATCAAGGATATTTCAGCTGTTAATAAATTAGTTAAGCGGCGTTTACTGGATTTTGGTATTACTGAAGGAACCGAAATCTGCATGAAATGCAAAATGCCGTTCGGCGGTCCGTTCATGTTGGAATGCTATGGTCAGTGTGTTGGAATCAGACGCTCTGACGCGAGTGACATAAAGGTGGAACGAATCTGATGGAAATCGCATTATTAGGAAACCCCAACACAGGAAAAACATCATTGTTCAATAATCTTACCGGTTCATATGAATATGTCGGGAACTGGAGCGGAGTTACCGTTGAGAAAAAGGTTGGAATTTTGAAAAACAGCGGTGCCCGGCTGATTGATTTACCGGGAGTTTACTCTTTAAATCCTCTTTCAAGGGATGAAGGTGTTGTTACTCAGTTCTTATTAACAAATGAATTTGACAAAATGGTTAATATTGTTGATGCATCCCAATTGGAAAGAAATCTTCATTTAACTCTGCAATTAATTGAATTAGGGAAACCACTTATCATCGGTTTAAATATGATCGATGTTGCCCAAAAGCGCGGTATCCGCATTAATCTGGAAAAACTCTCGGAACGCCTCGGTGTTTCAGTGGCACCTGTGATTGCGAGAAGCGGAAAAGGCTGTGATTATTTAGCCCGGCTTGTCACTGCAGAAGAGAAAATACCGGCTTCCACCATTCCGGTTGATTATGGTCCGGAAATTGAGAAATCGATCAGGGAACTTGAACAAATGCTTGCCGGATACGGACAGCACAGTGTCCGCTGGCTTACGATACAACTTTTTGAAGGCAACCCGTACGTAAAAGAACATTTGCTTGATTATATCAGCAGCGACCAACTTGACCGTTTTATTGAAAAAACAAGATGCGCAGTTTCTCAAGCGCATCCGGGTATTAAGTCACTAGAGCAATTTATATTTAAGAAAAGGCAGGCAGCCATAGCCCGTCTCTTGGAGGAAGCAACCGAAAAGAGTGAGGAAACCGGGCCCCCGTTATCGGAACGAATTGATCAAATCGTCACCAATAAATGGATGGGGATACCTATTTTTCTTTTGTTTATGTATTTATTGTTTATGCTTACTTTTGATTGGCTCGGATTCCCTTTATCAGATGCTTTGGATGCGTTTATTTCCGGTCCGTTCACTTCAGGCCTTGAGAAAGTTTTGATATTTGTCGGAGCCGGCGAATTTATTCAATCTTTAATACTGGATGGAATTGTTGCCGGTGTCGGTGGAGTACTCGTGTTTGTACCGCAAATTTTTATTCTGTTCTTTTTTATTTCTCTTTTGGAGGATTCGGGATATATGGCCCGGGTTGCTCTTGTGATGGACAGGCTTATGGAAGGTGTCGGTTTAAACGGAAAAGCATTTATTCCGATGGTGATTGGATTTGGATGTAATGTTCCCGGCATCATGGCGGCACGGACGATAGAAACGCCCCGGGAGCGTCTGTTAACCGTGTTGCTTACACCGTTAATGTCCTGTTCGGCTCGTTTGCCTGTGTATGCTTTATTTGTCGGAGCATTTTTCCTGCATCATAAAGCATTGATTGTTTTGTCTATCTATGTTTTGGGAATAGTTGTTGCCTTAATTTTGGCAAAGATTTTTTCAAAAACGATTCTTAAAGGAGAAACCTCTCTGTTTGTAATTGAGCTGCCTCCTTACCGGGTACCGCAACTGAAAACTTTGACAAAAAGCACCTGGGAAAAGGGAAAAGGTTTTATAAAGAAGGCCGGTACATTTATTTTCGCCGGCTCGGTGTTTATTTGGCTGCTCAGCAACGCCGGACCCGGGGGATTAAATGTGGCCATGAATGAAAGTTACCTGGCAATGATTGGCGGAATTTTTGCCCCGCTCCTTGAACCGCTCGGTTTTGGGAACTGGCAGGCCGGTGCTGCGCTGTTAACCGGATTCCTGGCCAAAGAGGCTGTTATTTCCACAATGAATATTATTTATTTTGTTCCTGACGAAGCTTCGTTGCAAGGGTTATTGTCAAATGCTTTCACACCTCTGGCTGCATACAGCTTCATGGTATTTATTCTTCTTTATATTCCTTGCCTGGCAACAGTAGCAACAATTAAAAAAGAAACATCATCGTATAAATGGACGATCTTTGCCTCTGTTTATGCCCTTGGGATTGCCTATCTGCTCTCTTTCCTTATTTATCAGGGCGGAAAGCTCCTCGGATTGGGATAAGATCATCAGGGCAGTATTTATAAATTAAAGCAGCAGAAGAGGTGGAGCAATGGTTGCAAACATTGTGATAGGCGGACTTATTTTCGGTTATGCAGGCTGGGTTTTATGGAAATATATAAAAAAATCCAAGGAAGGGAAATGCGCAGCCTGTGCTGTCAAGAAATCCTGTCCCCATGGCACCGGTTCATGCGGAACAAATAATGGGGAATAGGAAATTGAATTATTTCAGCGTTTCAGGGTCTGTTATATGCGTATACATTAAGAGCCATATAACCGGCCCTTTATTTTTTGGAAAAATGGAATGGCGGAATTGAAATGGGGAAATATCTTTTTTAATAACTCTTGAAGTTTGCTCCTGCCAATTGCATAAAAGCCCCCTTCAAGATTGAAGGAGGCTTCAGCCATTTTATATTGAATTGTAAAGCAGTAAAAATCTTTTCCTGCGCTTATTGTTGATAACCGCCCATTTGCTGTTGAGCCATTTGTACAAGGCGTTTTGTAATTTCTCCTCCCACAGAACCGTTAGCACGGGAAGTAGTCTCAGCACCTAAGTTTACTCCGAATTCACTGGCAATTTCCATTTTCATTTGTTCGAGAGCTTGTGCAGCTCCAGCTACTAAAAGTTGGTTTGAAGAATTGTTTCTTGCCATGATTGACACTCTCCTTCTTCATTTTTTTATCTGTTGGTTGGGTTAGCCGGATTTGCACCGGCAGGCAAGTTATCTTGCCACCATAACTTGGTTTAACCCAGCGAAAGAGAATTTTTTTCTTTGTGTATTATGTATTATGAAGATTTTTTTGCTTATTATTCAGCCGGAAACATGCGAATTATTTCCAGTTAAAAGCTTTTTTTTGGAAACATATCGATAATGGAACGACACAAAATAAGAAAAACGATGAGAGGTTAAAAAAATGGGAATTTGTCCTCTTTGTAACGGTTTTTCAGAACTTATTTTATCTTGTCCGGTTTGTCAAAATTATTTGCAGGATCAGGGAAGACTGATGGATGTTTTTGACGACTACAGTCCGTATATGCCGATTGATTTAATGAAACTGGAGGACGGTTATCCTCACGATTTTAAAAACGGGGAATGTCCGCATATCTTTTTATGTCCGAATTGCGGATATGAACAAGTTCAGTTAATAAAGGAATAGAATTAAGTGAATGGAATGAAGCGGTAAAAAGGCCTGCGGAATTTTTTCAGAAATGGTATGTCTCTTCTTTATGGACGGAAGTTAAAGAAAGGAATGGTCATAAAAAGCTAATTAGTAAGGTTCAATCTATTTTTCAGGTTTGTTGCGGGAAACGAGGTCAAATTGTCCATATAAACCGGATTATTGGCATAAACTGTATAAAGATTCGCACAATACATTTGATTATCCGGCGCATTTCTTTTATGCTTATTATTATAATAATAAAATTTTTCTTCAGGAAAACAGCTGCTGACAGAGTTTGAATGATGTTATCGTCTGTGAATTTTTGAGGAGTGAAGGATATGGAGTATACTCAGGACATGAAAAACCGCCTGAAGAGGCTTGAAGGCCAGGTGCGCGGGGTAATCCGGATGATGGAGGAAGGCAATGAGTGCAAAGATGTGGTAACACAGTTATCTGCTGTCCGTTCCGCCGTCGATCGGGCCATTGGTTTTATCGTAGCCAAGAATTTGGAAAGTTGTATTAATGAGGCTTATAAAGAAGGAAAAAATGCAGATGAAGCGATTCAGGAAGCTGTGAATTTAATTGTAAAAAGCAGATAAACACCAACATCCGTACGGATGTGGTGTTTTTTTTATGTGCGCCCGGCATGGGTGTAATCTCTAGGGTGAAAGTCCCGAGCCACGAAGGCAGAAGTAGTGGTTAGCTTAACGCAAGGGTGTCCGCGGTGACGCGGAATCTGAAGGAAGCGGGCGGCAAACT
>JANWJP010000111.1 GCA_025451895.1 Robertmurraya sp. | reverse complement strand
AAGATTGGTTGTCGGTTCATCAGCAAAAATAATCTTCGGATTCTTTAAAAAGGCCTGATTAATATATTCCTGCGTTACTTCCCCGCCGCTCTTCACCGTGTCTGTCCGCTTCAACTGGGGCAAAAGCTCACAAGTTGCATGGCAAACCACATGACCTTCCTCTGCCTTTCTTTTTCCCGACAAAATCTCCAGCAACGTTGTTTTCCCGCTGCCGTTCTTTCCGACCAAACCAATCCGGTCGTGCTCATAAATCCGCAACTGATCAATATCAAATAAAAGTCTGTCGCCAATATATTGTTTAAGATGATGCGCCTCTAACAAAATCATATAATCTCTCCTTTTCCGTCCATTCAGGAGACAAAAAAGCCTCCTATCCGCATTCAGAATAGGAGGCATAAATACAGGCGAACACCAAAAAATGCTCCCGAAAAAGGAGCCGATCTCTTTGGAAATCCGGCCGTTCCCACACCAATCCTATTCTGAAAATCATCCTTGAAGGCATGACAAAATAAGCAGACTGTCTCTGCCAAAAAAAACACCTTCAATTGCGAGATTCTCGAAAATAGGATTAGTTTTGCATGTCAGCCGGTTCACCCTTCCGTTTTTTAGTTACTTTCACTTTACCGCATCCGGCTGAAAATTGTCAATCCGCCGGCGGAAAACATCAACCAACCTAACCCGGCTGCAGCTGCAAAAATCATTGAAAATGGACCGGTTCCTGCAACTGCACCTTTGCCATTAATCTCTTGTCTTCCAATTCCAAAGCTCCACTTCACCCAGCTGCTCCCCTTGGATAAAAGAAAGATCCTGCAATTTTAACAACTCTTTCACCGGGCCTGTAACGACGGCTCCATAAACGATAAAACCTTCATCCTTTAAATACTGGTATCTTTCCTCCAAATGTCTGAGGCCAAGGAACAGCTCATAATAGCTTTCGGACTTATCCAGAAGTTCTTCCATATTCTTTAACATGAGCTGCTCGCTTATGGTTATCTGTTCTTCATCTGACAGACCGTACTTGGATAAACCCAGAAAATCATCTTCATGTTCCATGCCCCCTGTCAGGCCAATTATATTGTTTACCATTAAAAAGTCTTCTCCGGACGTCGTTCCGGATTTAAACATTTTAAATTCACCTGTATAACGGCATCCATAACACATAAAGATCATAATCTTGCAAAGACGCTAATAGTTCTTCCGGTTTCATAAATTCTGTTGTAGAAAAGGCCATCTCGGCAACCGTTCCCTCTGGAAGCATCTCCAAAGTCTCCCAAACATCGCGTGAGCAATTGGCATCCAGTTTCTCCCCCGTCCGCGGATCTTCAGGAAGAAAAAAGGAAAACTCATTTAATTTTTTTCAGCCGGGATGAGAATATTCTATATTCGAAAAAGAATTTATCAATCTCTTCGTTACATGGGCTTCACCAATAAAAATCTCTTCATCTCCCACTCTTTTCACCAAATGATAGGAAAATTTTTTCGTGCAAAAGGTGTCAATTCCCTATCCTTCACAGTAAAATCCCATTGCACATTAGGAACCGTCCACTCGAGGGCAAGACTTGAATAATATGCATTTTCCCGTGCAACGCCAATCTTATCCACAATTATATAGGCAATAAGCATATATACCCCATATACAAAAAGAGAATAGCCAACAAAAACCGTAAAATCCTCAAAGTCAATGTGAATCTTGACTTCCTTAAAATTTTCTTTTCTAAATCCTTATTCCACTCTGTCATACTCCCACCCTCTCTTGTTGGGCAAGAGCCGCCAACCGCTTTCTCGCCCTGTGAAGGGTCACTTTAACTTGCTCCTCGCTCATTTGCAAGGCTTCCATGATTTCCTTATAGCTGAACTGTTCAACCTCACGCAAATAAAGAATCGACCGGTATTGCTCAGGCAAAAATTTTAACAAATCCCCTAACTCCCGGCTCAACTCCTGATTTAACAGGGCATCCTCAGGTATGCCGTAAGGACTGAGTATGTCTTCTTTTTTAGAAAAAATGGACAGCTTTAGGAGAGACTGCTTCCGCTTTTGTTTTCTCCATTCGTCGATATAAGCATTTCGCGCCACCTTAAAAATCCAGGCACGGGCTTCTTCACCCTCATACTGATGCAAATGAACCGTTGCCTGAACGAAGGTTTCTTGTGTCAAACCCTTCGCCAGCTGCCTGAACCGCACAATTTCAACAGGTAAAAATAGAGGGGTTTGGCATACCGTTTATATAAATCTTCCAATATCAGTTTTTGTTGTCTCATTTTATTCCCCCTCTTTTACCTGCTTATTTCTATCACGCTTTACTATTCATTTTGTTACAGGTATTTTCAAAAAATTTTTTTATCTAATTTCAGCTTAAACGAAAGAAAAAAGATCAACAGCTATTATGCCATTGACCCCTGTTTCTGTTTTTTATCATATTCGTTTGGCCTATTTAAGCAAATTAACAGGGAAGCCCATTTAACAGGCTTCCCTGTCTTTTTAATAAAGTTGGATGATATTTAATAATTAGATATTACATGCCATGTGGAATCCCTGGTGTACAGCTGTAATAATCTTATCCGGGTTGACCGCATCACCAAGCTTGTCTATATCGACCTTTCCGTTCAATTGATCAAACAATTCGTCATTCGCCTTATAGCCTGCCGCAATGATATACGTATCTGCATGAACGGATTTTTGTTCATCCTTCTCCACGTAGTCAAGTTGGTCATCACCAATATTTGTAACCTTTGCTCCGGTAATAATATTTATATTTCGATCTTTCAACAGTTGTCGAAGCGCTTGATCATTATTCAAACAATGTTCAGCTGTCACCAAAATATCATCAAGCATTTCAATAATAGTTACTTTCTCTGCTTTTTCTGCACAATGTGCTGCAGTTTCACAGCCAACTAAGCCGCCGCCAATGACAACCACATTTTTACCGAATTTCACTTTATCTGTCAACACGTCATTGGCAAAGACAATCTTCGAACTCTCATCAATTCCCTTAATTGGCGGTATAATCGGACGGGAACCGGTTGCAAGAAGGACCTTATCATAATTTCCGGCAAGAACATCTTCTGCAACGGCCTCTTTCATTAGTTTAATCTTCACATTGGTCCGCTGGATTTTTCCAACCAAGTAATCAACATAGTTTGCCACATCCCGTTTGAATTTTGGCCCCCCGGCAGCCAGCAATGCTCCGCCCAATCGATTTGCTTTCTCCCAAAGTTCTACGTGGTGTCCCCGCTCTGCTGCTGTAATGGCTGCCATCATCCCGCCGGGACCGCCGCCAATAACAAGAACCCGTTTCGGTACTTTTGCATCAATAACCGGAAAATAGTCTTCATTATAACATAACGGATTCACGGCACAATGCAGATGCTTTCCAGAAAATCCAGAATACAAGCACTCGTTACACCCAATGCAAGGAACTATATCGTATGTTTCATTTCTTTTTACTTTGTTCACCCACTGAGGGTCTGCAAGCGACTGATGTCCCAAGCCGATAAAATCAGCTTTACCCTTTTCCAAAACAGACTCAGCCAATTCAGGATTTCCAAGTTTTCCTTGTGTTAATACAGGGATTTTTACATGCTTTTTAATTACCGCCGCAATATCCGCCTGGGTTTCCGGTTCTTGATAGACAGTATTGATGGCTTTATACCATGCTTCATAGCATCCAACGTCGATATGAAGGGCATCGACACCTGCTTTTTCAAGCATTTTCGCCATTTCAATACCTTCATCTAATTTACGGCCGCCCTCAACGCCATGGTATGGTGTATATTTAACAATAATAGGGAAATCTGATCCGCAAGTTTTTCGAATTTCAGCAATAATGTCAAGGGTGAATTTCATCCGGCCCTGCAAGTCACCGCCGTATTCATCGGTCCGCTTATTCCAAAGTGTTGACTGAAATTGGTCTATTAAATATCCGCCATAAGCATGAAGTTCTACTGCATCTGCACCTGCTGCTTTCGCTTTTGCTGCTCCTTGCCCCATTTTTACCACGAGGTCCTGAATTTGCTCCACTGACAATGCACGGCAAGTTATCTCCGGAAACCAGAACGCATCAACCTCGCTGGCTGAATACGGCGCTCCTTCCCGAGTCGGCAACTGCATTCTTCCAAGACCGGGTGTCAACTGAACGCACAACTTTGCCCCATTATAATGAACTCTTCTTGCCAAAAAACTTAACTGCTCAAAGGAACGGGGAGTATTAAGAACATTGCATGCTCTCGCTTCATAGTCCAACGAAACTTGGTTTGCCCCTGTGATTATTAAAGCAGTTCCGCCCTTTGCTCTTTCTTCAAAATAGCGAATAGTACGGTCAGAATATGATCCGTCCGGTTCTGTTGTTGTCCCCATAGGCGCCATAAAGACTCTGTTTCTCAATTCCATGTTGCCGATGTAACCCTTTTCAAGAAGTTTCATAACCTATCTGTGCCTCCTTGTTTTGTGAAAGAATGAGGAATTGCAAGAAAACTTTGAGATATTGACAACTTCCTAAAGTTTATTTTAATTGCAATCATTTCCAGTGTATATATATTTGTGAATTATTTCACAATAATTTCTTAAGTTAGTTTTCATTATTAAAATAATACAAATATGCATAACTACAACTATACTTCTTTATAATAGGTTCTCTTTCTAAATAAGAACAAGACCTAAAATTCATACATAGTAAAATCAGACAATTATTCCCCATTCCTCATGAAAACCACAAAAAAACGACAAACAGACGGCCACGGCCGCCATTCATCGTTTAACATATTCTGTGCAAAACAAGGAAAAAGCAATATCACAATTTTATTAAGCGTTAAAATCTCCAAACATCAACAGCATAATCGGCAAAATACTGAAAGCCATATTAACTAAAAAGTGGGCAACAATGAGGGGAAATAACCGCTTTTGTTGATAATAGATCATGCCGCTTCCTATTCCCCAAACAAAAAACGCCACAATATACACAACAGTTCCTTGCATATTCGGAGCCAGCACGGCATGCTGGAGGGCAAATCCGATTGCCGGAATTATGATACCGAACCAGGCCTTTCCGTACTCAGAAATAAACATCGGTTGGGCATAGCCCCGGTACATAAGCTCCTCTATGGGAGCATTCAGAAACGGAAACAACAATGATATTACTGCTGCTGTCCATAAAAGCCAGATCGGCCGTGAATAAGAACCAGCCGCATCCCCGACAAAAACCTCTTCAAAATGAGAGGCAAACTCCGGACCGAACAAAAGAAACATCGTTCCTGCAACCGCCAATACAAAGGGAAGATATAAAACCAACAGCCATAAAAAACCGAATAAAATATCCTTGCCCAACCGTTCCGGGTGAAAACCGATTAAATCCTTTATTTTTCTCCCTTCTGTCCTCAATATGCGAGAGAGCAGAAAAAGGCAAATCAAATTTACAGTTGTAAAATAAACCGTTGCCAAATCAGGAAGGAATAATGAAATACCATCTAACTGAAACAGCTTTAAAATCAAATAGAAAATTCCTGCGACAACCAACAACAAAGGGATTCTAATGAACGAAACAAACCATGCCGTTTTCAAAAACACGCCTCACCTGCCCTTCCCCTGTAAAAAAACGTGCCAGTCTTAGTTTATGTATCCGTATCTCATTAAATATCCTTAATCCCGAAAAATGCCTGCCGGAACGAAGAGCGAAAACAAAGCGTATTCTGCTGTTCCGGAAAATTTTTTCGAATGCAGCGGAAAAAAGCCGTCAAAAAAGACCCGCTCCTCCATTTACAAGAAGCAGGCCCTCTTTTTCTTGCTCTGTCCTCTTTCCCCGCTGCTCTACTGAATTTTCCTTTGCCTGATAAGCCCGATAACAATAGGAAGTGTCATTCCAATCAAGAATAGAGGAAGAAACCACATGCCAAAACGAAAGCCCCAGTCCAGCGGGATTGAAATCGATTCAATGCTAATCAATGAAAAACTAATCAAACAAATATTTTTCAATTGGTTAATCATTTTGCGGCTGTTTAAATAAAATTGTGGCGCATTTTCTTCATTCAAACGCTCAGGGTAGTTATGGGTCCAAGGAAATTTTTCAAAGGCTTGCATCATTCCGAAAATCAGAACGCCTAAAATCGGCAGTACAATCAACAAACCCTTCGAACCCCAGCGGTCCACTTCACCCATGGCATTATAATGAGCAGGCACCTTATCCGGAAGATCGCCCCAAACAACAATGATCAGAATAATTGTGAAAAAATAAAAAGACAGACCAATTATATCCCAAACCCACTCACTCTTTGTTTTGGGAATCTTTAATTTCGGCCGCTTAAAATTGCTCGTCATCATGACTGCGCCCCCCTTTAAAAGCTCTCAATTCTGCTTTGAGTAATTATTCTCCAATAGATTTTAACAAACTATCTAAGTGCACTGCAGCTAATTTATAAAGAATTTATGGGGGATTTTTGACAAAAAGGGGACTACGGCGAATCCGGGGAATATGTCATATTTTTCCATGTAAAAATAAAATAAAAAACCACTCGCTGCCGCCCCGTGAATCTCTTTTTATCTAAAAAGCTTTGTCATGGGGCTGCGTAAATGCCGGGAGTGGAACAAACAATTATACTATTTCCTGTTTTGAGGCGTTTATTTGCTTCAAGACCATTTTTTCAGTCAGTTTGGCAATTTCATCGAATGATTTATTTAAGACGATTGCCAATTCTTTATATAAGATATTTTGAATGGTTTCCATCAGCTTGCGATCCTGATCATAGAGTTTCTTCTTGCTTTTGCTTGCTTCAATATTTTTGCGCATTAGTGTATTGAGTACATCGGCAATCTGACGGCGGTCTCCGGACTTCACCTTTTGATGATATTTTGTCATTCTCTGTCTTACTTCACTTACCCAATCTGCTCCCGGCTCGGCAAATGATTGAAGGATTTTCTCAGCTTCATCCTTTTTCATCATTTCAAAGATTAATCCTTTCTGGTGATCAACCGGGGTGCTGATTGTCAAGCTTGGCTGTTCCAGCGGCTGGAGCACATAATACATCTTTGTCTCACCGGCAATTGTTTTTTCGCATATATCAATAATCTTACTTAAACCATGAACGGAGTAGACAACCATATCACCTATTTTAAACATTCTATTACCCCTATCTTCCCTTTTTGTCAACTTGGTTTACAATTCAATTTTATATCAATTTGGTAAAATTGTCAACCTTGTTGACAATCAGGGGTTGCTTTTGTATATTAGAGGCAAAGAAACGGAGAGGAGAATTATCATTGAGCGCAGGTTGGCAAAGCTTAGACCTGATGGATTTGCTAAGCGAACGTCATCTTCAGCTCCGCGGTATCTCGGAAAAGTTATGGAACGAAAAGAACGATATTTCCATATCGAATTCAGAATGGTTTATCATGGCAAGGATTTATAAGAAAAAACCGACGATAGCCCATGTTGCAAAACATGTAGATATTTCACGTCAGGCTGTACACAAAGTCATTAAGAACCTGGAGGCCAAAGGACTGGTCAAAATCAGCAGCCTGGAAAATAATAAAAAAGACAAATGCATTGAACTTACCCCGTTGGGTGAGGAATGCTATGAAAAAAATGCAGCTTTGAAAAACAGCATCGAGGATACCGTCAAAGAGAGACTTGGAGCAGAAAAGATGGCTTTTCTAAAAGAAATCTTAAAAGCTGATTGGGGGCTTGACCGACTCCGCACATAAGAGGGTGTCCGTTATGAGAGTCCTTATCCCGTCAGCTTCTTTTTTATGGAGTCAAAAAAACATCTACGAGATTTTGCCGGTATTAAGGTAAGGAATGGGGAAACTTTTCTTCAAAAAACATCCGTGGGCTATTTCTGGTGTTATGTGATGGAAAAAATTCCATATAAAAACATTTTTGAGCTCTTTCTGGTATTAACGGATGGGGAAACCTTCCATAATATGAGCATCCGCGAGCTTTTGCCGGCAACAGGGTGTAAAAAACATTTTCTCGAATTTTTGTTATTATACGTAATTTATTAAATTAGAATTTCAGTTTTAAAGATTAGCAGGAGTTGTATAGGATGAACAGCATCAAAGATTTTGAAACTAAAGAAAGCAATATTAAAAATGAAAGCACTTCCCCGGAGGAAGACATTCAAATCGGAGAAAAGGTAAAAATTAAGAAAGTGCAGACTCATTAAAAAATGCGATGGAACCTGAGGATTATTTTTATCTGAAGGAATTTGAAAATAAAATCGGCACCGTCAGTGAAATTGCCGAAAGCATGTCCGGTGCATGCTCCTACCGGGTGGACTTTAATGAAACACGCTTTGGCTATTTCTACAGCAAGGATTTTGATATTGTGGAGAAGTGAGCCAGCTTTATAAAAGGTTTTTGAGTGTCAGTTCGGAGAAAGAAACACCCCCATAAAATGGTTTTAAATGCGGCTTTACCGTTCTGGGGGACAAAAATATCGGCTTAAAGGCTTCATCGGGATCAGGATAAAATTTCGGTCCAAGCAGCCCAAAGTGTCTTCGTAATAGATTTATGGGGACATTTTGGGCTTTTTTTGCAATCATTTTGTCCACTTAAACACTTCATGAAGACATTTTGGGCTTCTTTCGTAGTCATTTTGTCCTCATAAGCCCTTTATGAGGACATTTTGAACTTTTTTCCCGGCCAACTTGTCCACTTAAACTCTTCATGAGGACATTTTCACCTTTTTTCAAAGGCACTTTGTCCTCATAAGCCGTTCATGAAGACATTTCGAGTTTCTTTCGCAATCATTTTGTCCTCATGAGCCCTTTATAAGGACATTTTGGGCTTTTTTCCCGGCCAACTTGTCCACTTAAACTCTTCATGAGGACATTTTCACCTTTTTTCAAAGGCACTTTGTCCTCATAAGCCGTTCATGAAGACATTT
>JANWJP010000110.1 GCA_025451895.1 Robertmurraya sp. | reverse complement strand
TATTCCAATTCCATTAGTTTATCTGAAAAATAGATGAATCTTTGAGGAAAATAATAAGCAGCGCACCTCATCTGGTGAGAATATAACTGCCGGGTGAGGTGCTTTTTTGATGTTGGTTTCATTTGCGGGAATGACAACGATTCTATACTTTTACAAAGCTCCCTGGTTCAATTTAAACATCCTGTGTATAAGGCACACAGCCACTCAAATTTAATCCTGCAAATTTTCAGCTTGTTGTCCATTTTTATGCAAAGAATAGCAAACCTATTATCATCTTAATAGTAAAAACCACTCCTCTTTTTCCCTTAAAATAACAGAAAATGAAAGAGCGGTTTTTATGATATTTATTTAATTTCTAAGGATTAGAGAAACAGGTCAAGAACTAATACTCCGCCTAAACCTACAACAGAAACAATAGTGGAAAGAATCGTCCACGTACCAAAGGTTTCTTTTAAGCTTAGTCCAAAGTATTCTTTTACCATCCAGAAGCCTGCGTCGTTTACGTGAGAGGCGATACAGCTTCCGGCTCCTGTTGCGAGCGCTACCAATGCAAGATTCACATCCCCTGTTGCAGAAAGAAGCGGAATAACAAGTCCTGCAGTAGAGATAGCCGCAACAGTTGCTGAACCTAAAGCTACACGAAGGATAGCTGCAACAACCCAAGCCAGGATTAATGGAGAGATGTTTACGTCTGCGAAAATTGTAGCGATATAGTCCCCTACTCCACCGTCAATAAGCACTTGTTTAAACGCACCACCGCCGCCGATGATTAAAATCATTAAACCGATACCGGCTGCAGCGCTTGAACAGGAATTCATAACGTCCTTCACAGGAATTTTTCTGGCAACACCCATCGTATAGAAGGCAAATACTAACGATATCAGCATGGCCACTGCCGGTGTACCGATAAAGTCAATGATTGTAACCGCAAATCCGCCATCGGATTCTGTCACTTGCACTATTAAGTCAACAATCGTTTTCGTTAACATTAAGACAACAGGAAGTGTTGCCGTAATAAGTGAAATCCCAAATCCAGGAGTTTCTTCCAATTTAAAATGTTTTTGTTCACCTAATGCTGCAAGGCTTACCTCTTTATTGAATGCACTGGGAACAATCTTTTTTGCAAGTTTCGTATAAATAGGACCTCCGAGCCAAATAGCAGGGATCGCAATGAAAATACCATAAAGTAATACTGTTCCGAGGTCGGCTCCGTATTGTTCAGCAATAACGGTAGGACCCGGATGCGGAGGCAGGAATCCGTGTGTGGCAAGAAGTGCTGCCAGCATTGGAATTCCCAAAAACATTGGAGAAATTTTTAATTCGCGAATGATTGAGTAAACAATAGGAATCAATAACACAAGTCCAACTTCAAAAAACATCGCAACGCCAATGATAAAGGATGCAATCACAACGGCCCATTGAATACGTTTTTGACCAAATTTATCAATTAAAGTAGTCGCAATTCTATATGCTCCCCCGGCATCAGCAATAACTCTTCCAAGCATTGCACCGATTCCGAAAATAATCGCAATACTGCCGAGTGTGCCGCCAATACCATTTTGAATTGAAGTTACAATGTTGCCAAGTGGCATTCCCAAAAGCAGAGCCACCGTCATAGCGGTAATTAACAGGGCTACAAAAGTGTTTATTTTTAATATGGATATAAGTATTAAAAGTAAAATTACACCTAAAACAACAGTAACCAGTGGCATAAGATCAGCCTCCATTCAGTTTGTGTGCGTAAAGGAAGCATACCGCTCCAGACATAAGAGAGGTGGATTTAAGGCGGATATGCCCCCATTACGGTTTTTTGATAATTTTTTTAAAGATTAGTTATTTTCTTTTTCGGCAAGTGCTTTAACTCCGGCATCAATAACTTCAAGAATTCGATCTATGTCATATACGCATCCTCTCCATGTTCCGCCGCTGACTGACTGCAATGCGGCCCATAGACGGGTATCGTCCGGGAGATCCGGATCCGGCTTCATGTCAGGATGAGGTTCACGGGCAGCCAATATTTTTGCCCCTTCCTCATATGAGAACCTTTCGTCTCCTCTGCCGATAAAGTTAATCGAGCCTTCTAAGTTGTTAACGTCAACAATTATTTCAACAATGTCTCCGTCTCTCAGCTTGGAAATAGGTCCTCCGGCAAGAGCTTCCGGTCCAACGTGGCCAAAACATACGCCAGTGGATACACCTGAGAAGCGGGCATCAGTGATTAGTGATACATGTTTGCCAAATGATAAGTGCTTCAGAGCGGAAGTGAGCTGATAAGTTTCTTCCATTCCTGTACCCATCGGTCCGGCACCGAGAACAACCATAATATCGCCGGCTTCAATTTGTCCGGTTTTAATCGCTTTGATGGCATCTTTTTCGGATGTAAAGACTTTAATTGGAGCGGTATGGCGGAATACGCCGTCTTCATCAATCACAGTCGGATCTATCGCTGTGGACTTAATAACAGAGCCTTCAGGGGCAATGTTTCCAACAGGGAATGTAATAGTAGAAGTAAGTCCGCGTTCTTTTGCCTGTTCCGGACTCATTATGACTTCATCTACACGAACACCGTCTTTTCCGACAAGACGCTCCTGGCATTTCTTGCGCCGTTCAGAAGCTTCCCACCAATCAAGGTTTTCTTTTAGAGTGTGGCCGGTTGCTGTCATAACATCTTCATGAAGAAGTCCAAGTTTGCGTAAGTGAAGCATGACTTCCGGCACTCCTCCTGCCAGGAACACGCGGGAAGTCGGATGGTTCACAGGGCCGACCGGAAGAACGCTGACAAGACGCGGAACTTTCTTATTAATCGCTGCCCAATCTTCAACGGTGGGAACTTTTAATCCTGCAGCATAAGCAATCGCATTAAGGTGAAGCAATAAGTTGGTAGAACCGCCAAAAGCAGCATGAACAACCATTGCATTTTCAATCGCTTTATCTGTCAAAATATCTTTTGTTGTAATGCCTTTTGCTTCAAGTTCAAGAACGGCTTTGGCTGCTTGAGTACCTACTTCTGCCCAAATCTCTGAACCGGACGGAGCGAGAGCTGTGTGCGGGAGGGCCATGCCGAGTCCTTCGGCAACAACTTGCGAAGTTCCGGCTGTTCCTAAAAACTGACAACCGCCGCCTGCGGATGCACATGCCCGGCAACCTTCAATTTGAGCATGCGCAAGAGAAATTTCGCCCCTTGCGAAACGCGCGCCGATTGTTTGAACGGTTCCGTTGTCTTCTCCTTCGGGGTCTTGAACAGTAGAACCGCCGGGGATCACTACAGTTGGCAAATCGTGCATAGAAGCCAGAGCCATCATAATTGCCGGAAGTCCCTTATCACATGCCGCCAAACCGATAACCGCTTCAGTAGTCGGCTGGGATCTCCATAAGCGTCTCAAAACGATAGCTGCATCATTGCGATAAGGAAGTGAGTCAAACATCCCGGTCGTACCTTGCGTGCGGCCGTCACACGGGTCTGTTACATGGGCGGCATAAGGAACCCCGCCAATTCCTTTGATCACTTCGGCAGCTCTCTCCATTTGCACACCAATTTCAAAGTGTCCGGTATGTAGTCCCATGGCGACCGGTGTACCATCTTCTTTACGAATGCCGCCTAACGTACTGAGCATTAAAACTTGTTTTCCAAGAAGCGTAGACGGATCCCATCCCATGCCTGCATTTAGGGTCATGCCAAAAATATCGCCGCTTGGACGCTCGAGAAGGATTTCCGGAGTTACCGGAAGTTTTCCCTCAGGGCCTTTTTGATGGGTGTTAATTTTGTAAAGCTCCTCTGTGCCTTGGCCATAAATAGAATCTAAAGACATGTCATTCCCTCCATTTAGTTGAAGTATTCGGGTAAAACAGTTTTTAGAAATTTTTCAAGATATGCTTTTTTATCTTCACTGAGCTCTGTAACGGGTGGAATTACTGTTGTTGAAACATCCAGGCCGCGCAGACGTAAAGCATCTTTTGCGAGATTCAGAAATGGGCTGTCCAGAGCATAAAGACTGACTAAATCAGCGATAATCTTGTGATTTTTAATCACTTCATCAAATTTCTTTTCTTTATATGCCTTGTACAGGTTAACTTGGATTTCCGGAGCAAAATTGGCCGTTAAACCGATTGACCCGTCTCCGCCATTTGCAAGTGTGTTTAAAAAATGATCATCAAAACCGCAATACACTCCGAAAGAAGGAATTTCCCTTTTAACGGTTTGGATGATTTCTCTTGTATGCCCTACATCGGAAATAGTATCCTTTACCCCTGAGATATTCGGATACTCCTTCGCCAGGTTCAGCAAAAACTGCGGTGACAAGTCCTGGCCGGTCAATGCCGGGAAGTTGTATAAAATAATTGGCAGGTCTACATTTTCAGCAATGCTGGCATAATGCTGAAATAATGCTTTATCATTTAACTTGTAATAATATGGATTTATAACAACAACACCATCTGCACCAATGTGTTTGGCATGAATACCCAAATCAATTGTTTCTTTTGTGCTGGTTGTGCCGATTCCGATAAGGACAGGCACTCTTTTGTTTACATAAGCGACTGCAAACTCTGCAATTTCTTTTCTTGTATCGATAGACATGTTCGCAAATTCACCGCTGGAGCCTAAAAAGAAAAGCCCGTCTACGCCTGCGTTTATAAGAAAATCAACTACCTTTTTTTGTCCCTCTTTATCAAAATTCCCTTTTTCGTCAAAGAGAATTGAGATAGGAGGAATCACTCCTTTAAATAATGCACTTTTTTTCAAAAAACTCCCCTCCCTGATGTCATTATGTTTTATATTATAAAACAGCGTTCTATAATATAACGATTGCTATATCAGTATATTAAGTGAAGAAAAAAATGTAAACCTTTCCTGAGTGACATTTTTTTGAACTTATTGGGTTAAAATAGGAATTATTAACATTTGATTCATACATTTTTCGAAAAATGTTTTAGGTTAGTGAGAACTGAGTTTTGTATTGTAAAACTAATACAGAAGAACTCTGTTTATTTTTGAAAAAAATACTAGTATAATGAGAATAAGGTTTTATATTATCAAACGATCGGGGAGCGATTTTTTATGCCTATTATTCAATCTGTTGAACGGGCATTGTTAATATTAAATCTGTTTGATGAAAACAATGTAGAATTAAAAATAACGGATATTAGCAAAATGACCGGTCTTCATAAAAGCACAGTCCATTCTCTATTAAAGACGCTGAAAAAATACTCGTATATTGAGCAGAATCCTGAAAATGAAAAATATCGATTAGGTTTGAAGCTTGTTGAACGGGGAAATTTTGTTGTCAATAATATTGATATTCGTCAAATTGCCAGAAGTTTTCTTGTCGATTTAGCCAATAAAACAGGACAGACCGTGCATCTGGGCATTTTAAACGGACAAGAAGGCGTTTATATCGACAAAGTACAAGGGAAACTCGCGGTTATACGTTTTTCACAAATCGGAAAGGGGCTGCCCCTTCATTCAACTGCCATTGGAAAAGTTTTATTGGCATTTCAGGAACCAAAAGATATCGAAGAAATTTTACATGGATATGTTTTCTCAAAACAAAATGAAAATACGATTACAGACAAAGAAGTGTTTTTGCGTCAACTTGAGGAGGTTCACCAACAAGGCTATGCCGTTGATAACCAGGAGAATGAAATCGGAGTACGTTGCGTGGCAGTTCCTATACTGAATTTCGAGAATAAAGTTGTTGCAAGCATAAGTTTATCCACTTTAATCTCGCAGGTTAATGACGAAAAACTCGAAGAATATATTCGGTTAATTAAGCAAACAGGCCTTGATATTTCAAAAAAACTCGGATATCGTGTCATATTGTAACCTGGTAATAAAAAGCAATTAACATCCATCCTTTCAAACCATATAACATTTCATTCCCTTGCAAATCGCACTAACACGTTAAATTGTTTCATTGGATTTTGTCGAATAATCTGATAAGAAATTTTCCCGGGAAATTCCGTTCTTAAGGGGCGGGAACATAAAATAGGCGGAAAAGGCCAAGTCAAAATAGTAAATTGTACGTTTTTAGAAGATAGCTTGCCCTTCTAATGTAAAACGTACATCTTGAATATATGGCTTTCGCATGTACGATTAAAGCGTACATTTTTGGCGCCCCGCCTATGCCTTTTCTGTTAAAGCATACATTGCGGGGGCTTGACTTATCACGTTTCTGTTAAACCGGACATTTTTGGCGCCCCGCCTATGCCTTTTCTGTTAAAGCGTACATTGCGGGGGCTTGACTTATCATGTTTCTGTTAAACCGGACATTTTTGGTGCCCCGCCTATGCCTTTTCTGTTAAAGTATACATTTCGGGTGCCCTGAGTTTTTTCCTTTTCGATAAAAAATGTACATACTCTACGTGGGAAAACGAACCCGAATCGTTTTCCCACCATTATTCAGGATAGAAAAACTAATCCTCTGTCCCGTTTAATGCCAATATGCAGCCTGCTGAGTGTGGAGCCAATTGAATTCTTACACTTTTTCTGCCATTTTGAATGATAATGTCACATTTTTTATGATTGTAAATATCGTAAACAGATACATGTTCATCATTGAGATTTAAATAGCTCTCAGCATTTTTTTCAGTTACATTAAGAAAAGTGAAGATTGTTTTTTCTCCCAGCGAGAATCGATTCACTAGAATAGCACCTGAATCGATAGCGACAAGCGGTTCAACATCGTCTGACTCAAAGATGGCACTATACGATTTTAGAATCCGGTAATGCTTTTTGATGAGCCTCTTAACTTCCGGCGCATACCATTCTTCGTTGTGAAGGTCATTGTCGAACCACAAGCCCATTCCGTTAAAAAAGATTTTATTAATGTCCCATGTATTATTCCCGATTGGCCTGTCACAATTAATAATCTTAAAGATTTTTTTATATGGAAAAGCAAACCGGCAAATATCAATGATCGTCCTGGAATCAGACAAAACCGCCGGAAACAGATGAATATTGCTGTCAGCCGGAAAAAATTCACACAGAAACAGCTTATCAGGGAATTCCTTTTTCAGGAGATTAGTATACTGATATTCCGCCCGATTTTGATCTAACGGTACCTCATGGCCGTGAGCCGGGTCATGACAAACAAAGAGTTCACCGTTTCCTACTTCATCAAGATACAGCCCGTCCACAGCAAGATTTTCAACAACCTCCGCCAAATAGCGGCGGCTTTCCTCCTGCCACTCCTCACTGGTAAGACATGGATGCCATTGATCTGTTCCCCAAATATGGTGCCTGTCACCTTTCTCATTTAAAATCGGCAGCCTGTCCCGGTATGCCTTGTCAAAATCACTTCCATCCTGGATTAAATAGGGATCGAAGTAGGCAAACACAGCAAGGTTGCTTTCCCGCTTAACATCCTGCAATTGGGCGTTAAGCTCATGCAAGTTTTTAAGATTCGTAAAAGGCCGGGAGTTTCCGCAGCGGATATTGGTTTGTGGTGTAAAGGCAAAATCAAACAAAAGCGCGGCATCGACGCCCCCTGCCTCCACCTGATCATCCTCATAAAGATTGCGAAATTGATAGCTTTCTCCATCATAAATCACCGCATTACAAAGCTCCTTGTGGAAAAAATAACGGCGGATGTGAAAGGCACTTCTGAGACGTTCATCTAATTTATCCGGCTCGTTATATTTTCTCCTGTACCAGCTTTTATACCGTTTAAAGCCTTCATGCCAATCACCACTGTGAAAATGAAGAAGGATGGTGCGGCGGCCGCCTTGAAGAGGAATATGTCTGTATTTGATGTCAAATTGAAAGCGGCCATTTCTCTTTTTCACGCCGACACTGCTTTGCTGTTGATCATCGAAAATAAGGGTAAGACCGTTATTTTCATAAAGGGCGCTCACAAAAGACAAGGGGAAACGATAACCATAAGGGCAGTGAAAGTCACAATCCTCACTGGAAAGGACAAACTCCCGCGCAGGATAACAGTATTGCAGGGGACCGATGGGCAAGCTCCTTTCATCGGTGGTAAAACAGACATGCAAATCCACCGTTTCTTCTGTGGGGTCCAATTGATCATATTCACCGGTTCTCAAGGTTCCTTGGCCCTTTCCCTGTCCCGGAGCCAGACCCGCAACAACCGCGCGATTACTTCCCTGGAGCTCAATCTCAAACAACAGCTCATCCTTCCCGCTCCGGACAAACCTGCTTTCAACAACAACCCCCTGTACTTCACGCCTCTTGCC
>JANWJP010000109.1 GCA_025451895.1 Robertmurraya sp. | reverse complement strand
TCTTTCCTTTTGCGTGCGCAAAACAAATGGTGACAGGAACCAACATTATTAAAAAATCATATTTGTTTTCTTTTCTCTTGTTTAAACGGTTTTTTTTATTAAAATAGGTATAAAAATTGTTAGTAGTATGAAAAGAGAGAAAAATCAGTTAAAATATTGTCATATTTTATTTTGAAAGAAGAAGAAAGAGAACAAGGGGTAGAATGATGGTACAGACGGTTATTAAACAAGAAACAGAGGGATTACTGGAAAAGATAACAGCATTGCATGATTTATTTATGAAAAATAATGATTTTGAAACAGCGGAAAAGGCAAGACAATTAGCATTAAAATATTCAGGCGGGGAATATTCCATCGCTTTCTGCGGCCATTTTTCCGCAGGCAAATCAAGTACGATAAACAGATTAATAGGAGAAAATATTCTTCCGTCGAGTCCGATTCCGACCAGTGCCAACCTTGTAAAGGTAAAGTCGGGAGAAGAATATGCCAAGGTATTTCTTAAAAAGGGGAGTATTCTTCTATATCCTGCGCCTTATAATTATGATCAGGTGAAAACATACTGCAAGGATGGCGATGAAATTCATTCAATTGAAATCAGTCATAAAACGGATAAGCTTCCCGCTAATGCTGTTATTATGGATACACCGGGAATTGATTCAACGGATGATGCCCACAGAATTGCCACTGAATCGGCTTTGCACTTGGCAGATCTTGTTTTTTACGTCATGGATTATAATCATGTCCAATCAGAGCTGAATTTTTTGTTTACTAAGGAATTAATAGAGGAAAATAAACAGGTTTATTTGATTATTAATCAAATTGATAAGCACCGCGAAGAAGAGTTGAGTTTTTCCAGCTTTAAAGAAAGTGTTGTTGATTCATTTGCATCATGGGGGGTGTATCCGGAGCGGATCTTTTATACCTCCTTAAAGGACGCGGACCATCCCTATAATGAATTTGAAGAACTGCAAAAGTTTATCCGGTCAAAGCTGGCTGATCGGGAAGTACTGTTGCCGCAGTCTGTTTTTCACTCCCTGGTGAAATTGACAAAGGAGCACGAAAAGTTTTTAAAGGAACAGGATCAAGCGGATTTTGAAAAATTGGAGGAAATGCTTCAAAAATTAAAACAGGAAGAGCAGCAACAGCTTGCCGCGGAACTGGAAAAAATTGAGGCGGAATTGGACGGACTTTCTTCCGCACTTGATCGCCGTGAGGAAGAACTTACGGAAGAAGTAGAAACGATTTTAAAAAATGCTTACTTGATGCCTTTTGAAACGAGGCACTTGGCAGAGTCCTTTTTGGAATCGATCCAACCGGATTTCAAAGCCGGATGGTTTTTTGCAAAGCAGAAAACAGAGCAGGAAAGGCAGAACAGATTAAATCTCTACCATGAGAATGTACAAGAAAAAGTAAAAGCACAGTTAGAATGGCATTTAAAAGAGCTTTTTCAAAACACGCTAAAAAAGGATGATATTCATGATTCCAATCTTCTGGGAATCATTCAAAGATTCTCCGTTCCTTTTGATGCAGAATTGCTGAAGAATACTGTTAAGCCCGGAGCCCGTTTGTCCGGGGACTATGTATTGAATTATACTTCCGATACCGCAGAAGCCATTAAAAAAATTGCCAGAGAGCAATTTCGCCGGTTCCTCAGCGAATATCTGCGTGTTCTGGAAAAAGGCAATGAGCAATTAAGAACGGAGCTTGAAGCCAGGTACAGAAAAATTTCCAAACTGGCCGCAGCATATCAGTCAAAAATGGAACTGTTGGAAAAGCAAAATGCCGTTTCAAGAGAAATGGAAAAATATTTGGACGGTAATTTTGATATAAAGGCTTTTAAAGAAGCAGCCGAAAGTCTCATTATACGGGAAGAACAGGTGGAAATTATCCGGGAACCGCTGACCAATGCACAGGCAGTGACAGAGAACGAAAAAAGAGAAAATAGAACAGAAAAATCGAAAAATATTTCCGGGGAAAAGAATACAAAGACAGACGAGGAACGTCTTGCGCATATGATCCGTAAACTGAAATATGCAGCCGGGGAACTGCGGGCCCTGCCCGGTTTTAGAAATAAAGCCCGGGAGCTTTTCGAAAAGGCTGAACGCCTTGAATACCGAAGTTTTACCGTCGCGCTGTTCGGTGCTTTCAGTGCAGGGAAATCTTCTTTTGCCAACGCTCTAATTGGTGAAAAGCTTTTGCCCGTTTCTCCCAATCCTACAACAGCTGCAATAAATAAGATTCTCCCTGTGAATGAGGAAAATCGCCATGGAACAGTGAAGGTACATTTGAAAACAAACGAAACAATGTTTGATGATGTCAACCGTTCCCTCGCTGTTTTTGAGAAAAAAGCTGCTGACTTTGATGAAGCATTACAGTTGATTAAAACTGTGATTGATTCTCCGGGTGATTTTAATGCTGACGAAAAAACGCACTATTCGTTTTTACATGCATTTTATCGGGGATTTAGCTCTTACCGCGACAAAATGGGAGAAGTGATCATTACGGATGTAGCTGATTTTGCCGGGTTTGTCGCCAATGAGGAAAAATCCTGTCTCGTTGAATTAATAGAGGTTTACTATGATTGTCCGTTGACGCGGAAGGGGATCACCCTTGTAGACACACCGGGGGCTGATTCGATTAATGCCCGTCACACCGGGGTAGCGTTTGAATATATTAAGGATTCGGATGCGATTTTGTTTGTGACTTATTATAATCACGCATTTTCAAAAGCCGACCGGGAATTCCTCATTCAATTGGGACGAGTGAAAGACACCTTTGAGCTTGATAAAATGTTCTTTATTGTCAATGCGGTTGATTTGGCAAATAACGAAGAGGAAAAACAGGAAGTCCTCGATTATGTTGAAGGGGAATTAGTGCGGTTCGGTATTCGCAATCCTCATTTATTCCCGCTGTCAAGCATGTTTGCATTAAAAGAGAAACAAGGGGAGACAGTTGGGTTTGACCCCGGCATCCGGGACTTTGAAAATAATTTCTATTGGTTTATCGACCATGACCTGACCGACATGACTGTGAAATCCGGTGAATTGGAAATGGATCGTTCCCTTTCCCAATTGCGTGCATATATTCAGTCAGCCATGGAAGATAAAGAATTAAAGGCAGAGCGGCTCCGGCAATTGCAAGGGGAGCATGAACGGATTAACGGCATCATTGAAGCTGAAAATTCGGATATTCTTCTTGAACAGCTCGGCCGGGAGATTGACGAATTAACTTATTATATTAAGCAAAGAGTCTTTTACAGGTTTAATGATTTCTTCAAGGAAGCATTTAATCCTGCAGTATTAAAGGATGACGGCCGAAATTTGAAAAAGGCGGTCAAGGATGCTCTGGAAAACTTTTTAAAGGACTTCGGTTTCGATTTTGCGCAGGAATTGCGGGCGACCACTTTAAGGGTAGAAGCGTTTATCGGCAAGCTTCTAAAGCAGACAATGGATGCATTGTCCCATGAAACCGGGAAAATCAACAGGGAGCTGTCCTATACTCCGTTTGAGGTTGCCAGGATGGACGGGCCTTCCTTCCAATCTGCATTTACTGATATTAACAGGGATCTGTTTAAAAAGTCTCTGTCTTACTTCAAGAGTCCGAAGGCTTTCTTTGAAAATAATGACCGCAAGCTGATGGCCGACGCTCTTGATGAAGCATTGCAAACTCCTGCAGATGAATTTTTGTTCCGGGAAAACAGTAAGCTGAAAGCCTATTATTCAGAAAAATTGATAAAGGAAACCGAACGATTGAAGGACTATTTGAAAGAGCAAGCAGCTGAATATTATGAAGGAATGTACGCTGCATTGAAAAATGAAATACCTGTTGGTACTCTTCGTGAGATCGAAAAGAATATCAGCATCTTTAAATAAACGGAACGGGCTTATGATATAATAGTTGCAAGAAATTGATGGCAATCTATTCCAACGTCTCTTTGCAACAGGAGCCATAGAAAATGGCTCCCGGTCCATAAAAAATGAAACTGCCTGTCTGTTTGTTTTTCAGAAGGGAGGCCATTGATTCGGCCTCCCTTGCTTTGTTCCCTCAGGGTGTAGAAAAGGGGGTTAGAATTTGCATTGCGGTTAGCTAATACCGGCAGTTTTTGCCGGTTTATGCAAGCTTGTGGATAAACCCCGTCCCTTTGTGCCTGCAAAATTTCTGGATTGCGTAAAGAAATATGGATGTAAAACAGAAGGGAAGTGCGTAGTATGAATGTTTTTATTGATAAGGAAAAAGTGATGAACTTGTTAGACAAAAACAATGTCCGGTTCGTTGACTGCCGCTTTAATCTCAGTGACCCGGATGAGGGCGAAAAACTGTATAAGGAAAAACATATTCCCGGTGCCGTATATTTCCATCTTGAGCGGGACTTGTCCGCTCCTGTTTCTGAACATGGCGGACGGCATCCCCTTCCTGACCTGCAAAGTTTTACGAAGTTGTTGGAACAAGCAGGAATCAGGAATGACACAACCGTTATTGCTTATGACGGAGGGGAAGGAGCCTTCGCTGCACGGTGTTGGTGGCTTTTGGCCTGGGCCGGCCACAAGAAGGCATTTATTTTAGATGGAGGATTTAAGGCATGGACAGAAGCCGGCTATCCGGCAGACAACCGCCTGCCAAACTATCCTCCCGCTTCTTTTGAGGCAGCTCCACAAGCACAAATGCTTGCCACTATGGAGGATGTTAGAAAAGCAATTGCTGAACAGGATCATATACTCATTGATTCCCGGGGGACGGAAAGATTTTTGGGAATAACAGAACCGATTGATAAAAAAGCCGGCCATATTCCGACGGCCAGAAATTTTGTCTGGACTGACTGCTTTACCGGCGGGAAATTTAAGAGTCCTTCTGAACAGGAAAATCGTTTCAAAGAACTTGACAGAAATAAACCGGTTATTGTGTATTGCGGCTCAGGCATTACGGCCACACCGAATTATATCGCCTTAAAGGCAGCCGGCTTCAAGAAAGTGAAACTTTATGCCGGCAGCTTCAGTGATTGGATTTCTTATGATGAAAATGAAGTCATCAGCCGGGAAAATCAGGAATCATAAAAAGCAGACATTTGCCAATCGTGGAGGACCTCCTCATGTTATAATGGATGTCGAATGAAAAAAAGGAGGCTGCACGATTGGAATATAAGAAAGAACATTCTTTAATGCTCGTCGATGGAATGGCCCTGTTATTCCGCGCTTATTACGCCACAGCTGTAACAGGGCAGTTTATGTATAACGAAAAAGGAGTTCCGACAAATGGAGTTTTTGGCTTCGTTAAGCATCTTTTAACGGCCATATCCTCATTTAAACCAAGCCATCTTGCCGTTTGCTGGGACATGGGAAGCAAAACCTTCCGTAATGATATTTATGCTGAATATAAAGCCAACCGTTCTGAACCGCCGGAAGAGCTGATTCCCCAGTTCGACTTGGCAAAAGAAGTAATAGAGGCTTTGGATATTCCGAATCTCGGCTGCAGCGGTTATGAAGCTGATGATTGTATCGGTACAATTGCAAGGAGAACCCATCAGGAGATTCCGGTAAAAATACTGACAGGAGACAAAGATATTCTACAACTTTTAGATGAGCAAATTTCAGTGATCCTTCTCCAAAAGGGCTATGGCCATTATAATGTTTATACACGGGAAAGTTTTTACGGGGAAAAAGGAATTTTTCCGGAACAAATGATTGATGTGAAGGCTTTGATGGGTGATCCGAGTGATAATTATCCCGGCGTAAGAGGAATCGGCGAAAAAACCGCGTTGAAACTTATTCAACAGTATGACCATGTGGAAGGGATTTTAGCTAATTTGGATCAACTCACAAAGGGGCAAAGAACAAAGATAGAACAAGGCTTGGACATGCTGTATTTAAGCAGGAAACTTGCTGCGATCTATTGTGATGTTCCGATTGAGTTTTCCCTTGAGGAATCTGCTTTAAGAATGAAGCGGGAAAAAATCAGCGAAAAATTTGCCGACGTTGGTCTTAAAGGCTTGGAACGGTTTTTTGCCACAGAATATGTTTATTGATAACGGGCTGCCTGACAGAGAGGCAGCCTGCTGGCTTTCGTTTGCCGGGCCTAAAAAAATGGAATTTGCCTGAAGTATCATCGCAGGTTGATTTCTTTCAGATTTTTGTGTTATCTTTTTTGGCCCGGTTTTCAAGTTTGCTTTTCGGAGCAGGCGTAAAGTCCGCATCCTGTCCGTACCCCTGCGGATTCACACCCGGAGCTTTTTTCCCTCTGTTCGTATCTGTATAGCTGTTTTCACCCATTTTTTTCCACACCACCTTTCATCCGGATACGGTTCAAAATAAGTTTTTCCGTTATTAAGGAAAGCATTCCTTTTTCCGTTTTTCGTTTTGTTAAAAGTTTTTTCTTTATAAGCCGGAATATTTGCGTCTGCTTTCTTCAAAACTAAACGGGAGGTGATAGGATGAATAAGGGGGTCTATTTGGCATTATTAAGTATGGGAATAGCGCAGGGATTAAAAATTCCCATTCACTATTTGAGGAAGAAAGAATGGCGCCCGGAATTATTTTTTCAAACCGGAGGAATGCCGAGCGCTCATTCAGCAGGTGTTTCATCGTTAACCACATATATAGCCCTTGACCGGGGACTGCCGACAATTGATTTTGCATTGTCACTCATATATGGACTGATTGTTATGTATGATGCTCAAGGAGTTCGCCGGCAGGCAGGTGAACTGACCTTAAGGGTTAACAATATAGATGAACTTATTGCAAAGATTCACAAAGAACAAGCATTGAAATTTGAAGAAAAACCGCCTGAAAAACTGAAGGAAGTCCTCGGACATGAGCCGGAGGAAGTAATTGGCGGTGCATTGCTTGGGGTTATTTTGGGCATGGCGGGACACCGCTTTTTTAAAAGAAGCGGGAAAGGCATACTTTCCCCTAGCCGTTAAAGGATTCACAGGGCGGGAAACTCCATCCCGCGAAACTTAAACATCATTAAGAGGCCTTCTTCGATTTGAAAAAATTGAAATTTTTCGCCGGGATTTCGGCAAAGATCATGCCCGCAAGAATCAGGATGCACCCGAAAACTGCACTTGGCGACAGGCGGTCTCCAGCCCATAAAAAGCCTGTCAGTGCAGCAAAGACCGGTTCCGTGGCAAAGATTAAAGCCACTCTTGTCGGAGAAGTATACTTTTGAAAATTCGTTTGGGCAAAAAATGCAAATGCTGTTGCAAATACTGAAGTTATGACAAGGGCAAATATAACATCCGTTTGGAAAAGTACGGTGCTGTCTGCTGCGAGGATCCAGTCTTCAAAGAAAAAGGCGTAAAGCAGGGAAAGAAGGGAAACAGTGCAAATCTGGATGACTGTCAGTAAAAGAGTCGGATAACGGCTGCTGTATTTTCCTGTTAAAACAATTTGCATGGCAAAGCCAATTGAACAAAGAAAGACGAGGGCGTCTCCTTTGTTAAAGGCAGAAATGTCAGTCATGGTTAACAAGTAGAGTCCGGTAACGGCAACAAGAACTCCGATGACGGCATTTTTTCCAGGACGGTGTTTTAATAATAAGAAAGCAATAATCGGGACGAGAACAACATTTAGTCCTGTTATAAAGCCGGCTTTTGCTGAACTTGTATACAGGAGCCCGGCGGTTTGTGTTGCATAACCGAAAAAAAGCCAAAAGCCCAAAATAATACCTGACAGGAGCAATCTCATATTAAATGAAACAAGTTGCTCTCTCTTAAAAAGGATGAGCCATCCGCCCAGCAAAACCGCGGCCATAAAAAATCGGATAGCATTGAAAGTAACCGGCGGAAGGAAAGCGATCGCATTTTGGACGACAACAAAGGTTGCTCCCCATATGAAAGCAACAAATAGTAAAGTAATATCAGCAAACCATTGTCTTTTTGGCAATTTTCATCTTCCTTTTCGTATGATGTGTTTAGTAACGATGTTGAAAAATTGTTTCCCGACTGCATCTGTTCCATTCTCGCCTTAAGTCGGTATACATTCAAAATCAGTAAATACCGGAACGGTCTTTTTTAAAACCGCATGTACAAAATTTCCGTAGTTAATTCCAAACATACCATTTGTTAGTTTATCATAAATTACAGATTGAAGTGACTGTTATTTCGGCCGCACATCTTAATAACCTGCGGGAAAGCTGAGGGAAGAAGGGGTATAGATGAAATTTAAGCTGGAATGGAAGTTTAACGGAAAAGAAAATAAAACAGCTCTTTTTACATCGGAATGGCTGGATTCGGAGACAGCCATCAGCGTAGGTGAGGAATTAGAAAAATTAGGGAAAGTAAAGGAACTCCGGTTTTATGATGAGATGCTTACTTCCTGGACACTAAAAGAAATGAGAAAACTGACAAAAGAAATTGAAACAGAACCTCATGATATCATCATCTATTTTGACGGCGGCTTCAATAAAGAGACAAATGAAGCAGGGCTCGGCGCAGTTATTTATTTTAAACAGGGGAAAAAGAAATACAGGCTCCGGGCAAATGAATTGATATCGGAAATGGAAACAAACAATGAGGCGGAATATGCGGCTCTTCATTTTGCGCTTACCCTTCTTGAGGAATTGGGTGTTCATCATCTTCCCTGCGAAATCAAAGGGGATTCCCAGGGGGTGTTAAAACAATTGGAAGGAGAATGGCCGTGCTATGAAGACCATTTAAACCGCTGGCTTGACCGGATTGAAGCGAAAATTGAAAAATTGGGAATCAAACCCCGTTTTATCCCTATTCCGCGAACCGAAAATAAAGAGGCGGATAAGCTTGCAGGCCAGGCTCTTGAAGGTAAAATGATCATGAGCAAAATGCAGATTATTTAAACTTATTCGGCAAGTTTCGATTGGAGGCATGTGATGAACCGAAAAGAAATTTATGACAGAGTGGAAGATTTAATGAATACTTATTGCAACGAGTGCTTTTTATATAAATATCACCGAGCGGAAAAAGGCAGAAATTATGCCCACCGCTTTTGTATAACAAAATGTACGGTCGGCGCGCAAATAAAAGGATATGGAAAAAAACTTTTAAAACAAAACAAGGAGTAGGAAGGTTCTGCATTTTTTTAAGATGTCTCCAATGGAAACAATTTGGATAACAGGATCAATAAAAGGCTGGTAAAAAATTTACCAGCCTGTAATTTTTAATTCCATATTATAGTTTAACTACATTTGCTGCTTGAGGTCCTCTGTTTCCTTGAACGATTTCAAAAGTAACCTCTTGTCCTTCTTCCAATGTTTTAAAACCTTCGCCTTGAATGGCTGTGAAATGAACAAAAACATCGTCTCCGCCTTCAACTTCAATAAAACCAAAGCCTTTTTCGTTGTTAAACCATTTTACTTTACCGTTTTGCATATAAATATTTCCTCCTAAGCCTTTCGCGACACAGGATGTGTCCAATTAATTATTACCATTAGGAATATATTGTAGCTACCATTAGGAAAGCGGAAATATATTCGTTAATGATGTTTTAACTATACACAAAACAAGGGGGAGAGTCAATAGAATTACCAATTTTTATGATAATTTACGAAAAGTTGTGAAAATTTATTCTTTACCATGCACGGGATTGGAGTGATTTTATTAAGAGCTTCCGACAAGAGTAAATGACCCAACTTCAAACCGTTAATGTATGTTTAAATGTATCATTTTTTTCCAGCGCTGCAAACTAAGTCTATAAGATTCCAAACGGGGGATTGTTATGCGATTTTTCAGCAAGTATAAAAAACAAAACCGGACACCCGTTTTGCCGCCGAAAATAAATAAAAACCCGGAAAAATTGCTCAGCAACAAATTAGGGGACAATCTTGCGGAAATTCACATGATTTTCAGCGATACACCGGATCTGATTATCAGGCATTTGGTGATCAGACAAACGGAAAAGCAGGCGGCGCTTGTGTATTTAAGCAGCATAACAGACAGCCGCATTATCTTTGAGCATATTTTGACTCCTCTTTTATTTGAGGAGGGAAAAGGAAATAAAGAATCCGGTTCAGTGGTTTCGCTCGGCCATATAAAGAAGACGGATACTTGGGAACAAGTGGAGGAAGCGATTTTAAACGGAGAATGCGTGCTGTTTGTTGATAAAAGCAGGGACGCTTTTATTTATGATACACCGCAATTTCCAAAACGGGCGATTGAGGAGTCGCCGCTGGAATCCTCATTATTGGGAGCGCATGTCGGATTTACCGAGGCCGGGAATGATAATATTGCGCTAATCCGTCAACAGATTCCAAACCGGGAACTGAAAATAAAGGAAATGACAGTCGGGGAAAGGGGTAAATCGAAGGTATCCATTTTATACCTGGCTGATGTGGCAAACCCGGAAGTATTAAAAATATTGGAGAAACGAATCACAAATATAAAAATTGACGGCATTTTAAGTTCCGGTTATTTGGCAGAGTTAATAGAGGATTATCCGAATGCTGCATTTCCGCAGTTAGTGATTACCGAACGCCCAGATTTTGCCGCTGCGGAAATTTTACAGGGAAGATATGTCGTTGTAGTCGACCGTTCACCGAATGTAATTATCGGTCCCGTAACTTTTGACACGTTTTTTAAAACGATGGATGATTACGGTGCCCGTTGGATGGTCGCTTCTTTTATCCGGCTTATGCGATTTGTGGGGTTTTTGATTGCTATATTTCTTCCGGCCATATATATTGCCATTATTACTTTTCATTTTGAAGTCATTCCTTTGGATTTGTTGTATTCCGTAGCTGAATCCCGGGAACGGATTCCCTTCCCGCCTTTTATTGAAGCGTTTTTGATGGAATTAACCCTGGAAATGCTGCGGGAAGCCGGGGTCCGTCTTCCTGCCAAAATCGGCCAGACGGTCGGCATTGTCGGCGGTATTGTGATCGGACAGGCAGCGGTAGAGGCTGGTATCGTAAGTAATATCATGGTCATCGTTGTTGCTTTGACAGCGATCGCTTCCTTTATCATGCCTAATTATGAAATGGGGTCTGCCGTCCGGATTATCCGTTTTCCCATGATGATTCTTGCATCGTTATTCGGCTTTGTAGGAATAGCGGTTGGGATGATGATTCTGCTGGCGCAATTTATTTCCCTCGAATCTCTTGGAATGCCGTATGGAAGTCCGTTTGCTCCATTGAAGCTTAAGGATTGGAAGGATTCATTAATTGTCTTTCCGCAGAAGTCTTTCGAAACACGTCCTTTGAGCACAAAGCCCCTGCAATTAAAAAATGCCGATTTTAAGCGTCGGAACGGGA
>JANWJP010000108.1 GCA_025451895.1 Robertmurraya sp. | reverse complement strand
TCAATTCTTCGTTGCTCATTGTCTCCGGATTCTTAATTCCCTCAATAATTTCTGTCATTTGGTCAAGTCTCTTCCAGATTTCTTCGCTCCGATCCACATTTTCCGATTGAAGGAAATTCTTTAACTCGTCATTCCAATGAAGAACTTCTTTGAAATAATCTTCAAACCCCACCTGTCACCCTCATTTCCTTTGGTACTGTCTTTCCTATCGTATGTTAGGGCAGCCTGCCCTTATGCAGGCGGGTTCTTAAGAAAACACACGGCAGCAGCCCTTTCCAGGTTTTTTGCTGTTCCCGGCTCATTTTCATTCGCAGCCAAGTAACAACCATTACTGTCTTTTATCCAGATCTGTTCCTTGCTATTTATTGTTTATTTATTCTCTTCATAAAAAAATCCGTGCAAATTTTCAATTAATGCTGCTCATAGACCGGCACTTTGCAAATAAAAAAATGCTTCCATAGAGAAGCACTTTGCAAAAAATAAGATTATTTTTTTAAAAAACGCGTAAAACAAGTTAGACATCAATGGTTTCCTGAAATGTTCCAAAGTACAGATCCGCTTCTACTTGTATCCCTTCATCCGATTTTTCAGGCAGGGGCGGCAGTTCTTCAAGACTTTTCAAACCAAAGTAATCGAGGAATTCTTTCGTTGTCCCGTATAAAATTGCCCTTCCCGTCCCTTCTGCCCGTCCCACCTCTTTTATTAAGGCTTTTCCGACCAGGGTCTGCAATGGACGTTCCGTCTTAACTCCTCTGATTTCTTCAATTTCAGCCCTTGTAATCGGCTGTTTATAGGCAATAATGGCCAAAGTTTCAAGGGCGGCCTGGGATAATGTTGTCGTCTGGGGGGATTCAACGAGCTTTTTTAAATAAGGGGAATTCTCCTTTTTTGTTGCCAGTTGATAGGTACCTGCCAACTCAACGACCATAATTCCCCGGTTCGGATTTTGATTACATTCTTCCATCAATCTCTTAATGATGTCTTCGGCAAAAATATCGTCAATCTCTAATACTTGGGAAATTTGCTTTAAGGTCAATCCTTCATCACCGGCAGCAAATAAGAGACTTTCGACAATACTGCACCAATTGATTATTTCCAAAATGCCTACTTCCTTTCCATCACAAAAATATCAGCGAAATTTCTTTCCTGTTCTACAATGATTTCCCTCCGCATCATCAATTCAAGGATGGCCAGAAAAGTGATTACAATTTGCTCCTTGTCCCGGTATGGAAAAAGCTCGAAAAAGCTGGTTCTTCCCTTCATCTTCAATGTAGTTAAAACCGTTTCAATGGCCTGATCTATAGTGATCTCTTGTTTCGCAATCTTAGTCGGCAACGGTTTTTGCAGCCTTTTGCGACGCAGCAGCTTTTGAAAAGCTCCGAGCATATCATATAAGTTCACGTCCAAATCCAATTTGACTTGTGACGGATCGTCCGTAAAATCTGACAGATCACTGGGCGGTTTAGTAAATATTAAATTTCTTTCCTGCTCCATCTGTTTTAATTCTGAGGCCGCCTCTTTATAGCGGCGGTATTCAATTAATCTCCGGACCAGTTCCTCGCGGGGGTCCTCTCCCATTTCAATCTCTGATTCTTCATCCATTTCGATATCCTGTTTAGGTAAAAGCATCTTGCTTTTAATTTGTAACAAGGTTGCAGCCATAACCAAATATTCACTGGCAATATCCAACTGCAATTCCTGCATCGTCTGAATATAAAGAAGATATTGCTCTGTGATTTCGGCAACGGGTATATCATATATATCAATTTCCAAACGATGGATCAGATGAAGGAGCAGATCAAGCGGTCCCTCAAAAGCATCAATCTTTACAGTATAAGGCATAATTTCACCAAATTTTCATCTTAAATTATTGCTGTTAAAAAAGTATGCACTAACTAATAGTATAGTTGAATAAAATTTTCTAGCCAATAGAAAATCAAACGGGAGGTATAAAAATTCATGTCAGACGCCTATACATTTACCGGACGAATACATAGGATGTAAAAAAAAACAAATTTTTTTAATGGGAGGTATTTAATTTGTCAGGTTCTAAAGGTTATGGATATGGCGCAGGTTTCGCCTTGATTGTTGTTCTTTTCATTTTGTTAATTATTGTCGGTGCAAGCTGGTATCGCTGGTAATAAATTGAACATATGATAAGCGCAGGATTGTTTTATCAGGAGGCTGGGCCCGGATTTCCGGGCATTTTTTTATGAAATTTCCAATTGAATTCTGCAACTTCAACGATTCAGCCTCATTTGCATCAAAAGCCGTCCCCGGCTTAAAAAAAGAATTCCGGTATAAAAATCTGCTAAAATATTCTTTATAAACAAAGGACGGTGGGAGCATGTATCCAAAGGAATACATCAATTTCTTAGTGCATTTTCATGGCGATCGGGACTTTTTTGAATGCCATGAAATCCTTGAGGATTACTGGAAAAGAACTCAACCGCGCAATAAAAAATCCATTCTTGCCGGGCTGATTCTTCTGGCTGTTTCCAACTACCATCACCGGAGGGACAATTTTCCCGGAGCCGGCAAAACTCTGAAAAAAGCGCAGCAAATATTTGATGAGAATAAACAGCATTTACCGGCTTTCGGATTTCATTCTGATAAGTTTTTGAATCTGATTCATGAAAAGATCAGAGAAATTGACTCCGGAAAAAAATACAGATATTATAATTTGCCCATTAAAGACGAACAACTTCTCAACATTTGTAGAGAAGTCTGCCGCAAGAAAGGGATTCAATGGGGAGCATCTCATCCTGAAGTAAGCTTAAAATTGATTCACCGTCATAAGATGAGGGACCGGACAGAAATTACCCTTGTACGGAATATGGCCCTGAAAAAAAAGAAAGGCAGAGAATCCTAATTATTCCCTGCCTTCTGCCGTTTGTTTCATTTCATCACATTTTTTAAAAAAACTCTCAGTCTGTTCATTTGCACGAAAGATTTTTTCCGGATACAAATCCTTGAGCGCTCTGACCATGCTTTTTCCTATACCCTGATAACGATGAGACGGATTAACAGAAATATGGTGTATCTCTATAATCGGATCCTTACCTGTATAAACACCAATAAGTCCGATAATATCTTCTTCCTTCCATAAAAAAAGCTGCCAATCTCCGGAAGTTTCATATTGTTTAATCGTCTGCTGCAGTTTTTTCAAATCCTTTTCATCCGGCATAAATGATAATAAACCCATCGCAATTTTCTCAAAAGATTTCTTATAACGAATCAGCATCTCAATCCCTCATTATGGAAATAAACATTCTCTGATACTATTATCCCCATTATTATTCATCCTAAACTAAGCCAACGCCTGACCAATGATGATTGCCGCCTTTTTAAGCCATTTGAAACCGTTTTAAACGCAAAGCACCTGAACATTACATATATATGCCTTTTTATTTCTTTTGTTCACGATATTTCATCAATCATCAACATGCTCATTACCTGCTGCAGTTGATTCTATCATACAAGATTCATAGCGTTTCTTCAATGACCGGCGTATATTTTTGCAATTATCAAAATATTGAATCCGGAAAGAAACCCGCATTCTGACGGGTTTTCTTTCCAAAAAAATTTATGAATTGATTTTTTCACCCAAAGGAAGATCGAGACGGACTAAATCTTCATATGTTTCCCTGCGGACAACCAGCTTTGCTGTTCCGTTTTCAACAAAGACAACCGGCGGACGGGGAATGCGATTATAATTATTTGCCATGGCATAGCCATAAGCACCTGTGCAAAATACAGCCAATATATCGTCACTTCCCGCCTTGGGCAATGGAAGGTCCCAAATCAGCATATCACCGGATTCGCAGCATTTGCCTGCAATCGAAACGGTCTCTTCTGCTTTCTCCAACGGCCGGTTGGCCAGGACCGCTTCATATTTTGCATCATACAATGCCGGACGGATGTTATCAGTCATCCCCCCGTCAACGGCCAGGTATTTCCTGACATTCGGGACTTCCTTTTGTGAACCGACGGAGTAAAGGGTTGTTCCTGCATCTCCCACTAATGAACGGCCGGGCTCAATCCATATTTCGGGAATATCCATGGCGTATTTTTCAGCCTGAATCTTTACTTCCTCAACAATTCTTTCGACATATTGGGAAGGTTCAAGGGGCTCATCCTCCGCTGTATAGCGAATCCCGAAGCCGCCGCCAACATTCAGGACTTTTAAATGAAAACCGGGACTTTCCCGCCATTCGGCAAGCATTTCATAAATCTTTTGAACAGCCAAAACAAACCCGGTTGTTTCAAAAATTTGCGAACCGATATGACAATGAATTCCTAAAACATGTAAGTATTCTGATTCAAGAGCCATTTGCAGTGCTTTAGTTGCCTGTCCATTTTGAAGACCGAAACCAAACTTCGAATCTTCTTGACCGGTTAAAATATAATCATGGGTGTGGGCCTCAACCCCCGGTGTCACCCGTAAAAGAACATTGACATGAACATTTTTTTCCGAGCATAACGATTGCAGAAGTTCCAGCTCGTGAAAATTATCGACAACAATGCAGCCGATTTCATGTTCAAGAGCCATTTCCAATTCTTCTTTGCTTTTATTATTTCCGTGAAAATGAATTTTTTCAGGGGAAAAACCTGCAACAAGGGCGGTATACAGTTCTCCTCCCGAAACCACATCGAGAGACAATCCCTCTTCAGCGGCCAATTGTACCATTGCCACCGTTGAAAATGCTTTGCTGGCATATGCCACCTGTGCCTTAATCCCCAGATTTTCAAAGGTTTTTTTGAAAGCCCTTGCCCGTTCGCGAATAAGGGCAACATCATATACATAGACAGGCGTGCCAAACTCTTTAACGATCTCTGTTGTATCTACGCCGCCAATTTCCAGATGTCCGCGGCTGTTTACCTTTGACGTTCCATAAAAATACATCTTCTTCCCCCATTCCTTGCTGAAAAGCGGCTGATTCTGCGGCCATTCTGATCAACAGCTGCGCTTACGGCCGCCGGCAAATTCCTTCCCTTGCCTGTTTTTTTATAAAACATTTCCTAATGTTATTTTTATTTTATTTCAAGAGCATAAACTGCCTTTTTAATTAAATAACTTTATCACAATATAAAGGAAACTTCAATTATGAATGCTGACGTTCCCGCCCGTATAAACGCATTCACCCCGTTCATGCCTTTCCGGAATGAACTGAAAGAAAAAGGATTTACAAATGTTAAGTTAACTTGGGCTGCTTATAGCGGTTTTTCGATTGGACAATTTCAGGCCGTATTTTTGAACCGGGAGCAGAATTGCGGATAAGAATCTGCCAGAATGATTTTGGATAAAATGGGATAAACGGCCACATATACGGGCTGTTCAATGTCCGAATATTAATCAAAAAGAGCAAATAAACAGTGATGCCGACCACAAGTCCCGGAAGTTTAAAAATGGAAACTGCGGTCAATATGAACAATTTCACAATCGTATTCGCTATTCCCAATTCATAACTCGGAGTGGAAAACACTCCAATCGCCGATACCGCTGTATAGAGAATCACTTCAGGAACAAATAATCCGACATCAACCGCTATTTGACCGATTAAAACGGCTGCAATAATACCCATTGCCGAAGCCAATGTGTTCGGTGTATGGATCGAAGCCAGTCTTAACAGAAGCAAACCGAATTCTCCAAGATACATTTGAATAACGATCGGAATTTTTGTTGTAGAATTCGGACCGATAAATTTCAGCTTTTCCGGAAGCAAATCCGGTTCCAGCACATAAAGAAGCCAAATCGGCAGTAAAAACAAAGAAGCAAACACCCCTAAATACCTGACCCATCTGATGAAAGTGCCCACAGCGGGGGATTGCCGGTGCTCCTCCGCATGCTGGAGATGGTGAAAAAATGTTGTGGGGGTGATAATAACACTCGGAGAAGTATCAACATAAATCAACACATGGCCTTCCAACAAATGGGTGGCTGCAATATCCGGCCGTTCCGTATACCTGACAACCGGGTAGGGATTGTAGCCCTGTTTGACGATGAATTCTTCCACGGCTTTGTCGGCCATCGTTAACCCGTCCACCTTGATGGCTTCAAGCTCTTTTTTTAATATATTTATTAAATCAGGATTTGCCACGTCTTTAATATAGGCAATGGCAACATCTGTTTTTGAACGCTCTCCCACTTTTAACATTTCAAAACGGAGCCGTTCATCGCGGATTCTGCGCCTTGTAATCGCTGTATTAATAATAATATTTTCCACAAAACCGTCCCGGGAACCCCTGACTAATTTCTCTGTATCAGGTTCCTCCGGCTGTCTCCCGGGATAACCCCTGACATCAATGGCAAAAGCTTCATTTACACCCTCCATCACAATGACAATCAATCCCGATAAAACTTGATCGACTAGTTCATCCATGGTTCCCAATGTTTCGACCGATTGGTGAAGAATGCGGTTTTCAATAATCTCCTTGAGGAGCCCGGGGGAATGTTGTTCCTTATCATTTAATTCCACCAATTCTTTTAAAAGATAAATTATAAAATTCGTATCGCACAATCCGTTCACATAATAAAAATGAACTTCCTTTTGAAAAATAGTAATTTTTCGAACACCTAAATCAAAGCTTTCCCCTAAACCGATCCGTTCCTTCATATATGCCTCAACTTCAGAAGGTGAAGCCGGAATTGGGATTGGTTTTCTTCCTGATGTTCGATTAGCCATAGTCTTTGCTCCTTTCCGGGTGATTTCACAGGGTTATCCGTTATCCGCTGTCGAAATACAGCCATTGAAATAATGAGCCGGCTATTTTCCCGAGAACAAATGCCGTCATTAAAATGACAATCTTCTCGTCAATCCCGATTCTTTTCGTAAGAATCGGAAAGACATTTAATACTTCAGTGAGAGCAGCTGCCATCATGCCGACAAATATTCCGCATGCGGCACCAATAGGAATCATTATCCATGGCGGCAGCATTAAAGACGGATTCCAGAGACTGCCCATTCCCCCGGCAATCGTTCCTAATATGACCGCCCATTCATATGCAATCACCATTTTCATCGTTTTTGAAAGCTGCATCAGCCTGGGAATAATGCCGAGTACCGCGAGAAACGCCACAAATCCCGAACCCACTGCAAAACCGGCAGCAAGACCTAAAAACATTACGAACACAATCTTTACGGTCATGAATTTTTCTTCGCACCCTCATCTTTTTCGTTCATAATGACATATTGGTCAAGGTCCTGCTGATAATTAAACATCTCCACTTCCATAGGACTTGGCTCCTCGTTAATTCTCTTGCGGAAAAAATGATTGAAAAACAGGATCATTCCCGCTCCGAGACCGATTGAATAAGGAATTTGGAACAGGAGGGGATGTTTATCGTCTTTACCGGTTATCATTTTGTAAATACGCTGCTGGGCGGCTCCCATACTGACATCTTCATGAAAATAAATAATTGTCAGCGCTGCTCCCAAAAATAGAAGCATCCAGATTAAAATAAAAAAACCCACAGATACTCTTTTTTTCTTGTAAATAACCTCGACAATCGACTGAACCGGACCAATTGCCTGAACCTCGGCGCCGTTCACAGTCCGGGAAATTTTATTAATTACTTTCATCACATCAATGACAACAAAATTTCTATCCTTTTCTGAAATTTTATATACAGGAAGGTTTAAGATTTTGTGACAGTACTTTTCATCGGCAATAACTTGTGCCAGGTCTTTAACGTAAACAGTTTCGTGGGGATAAACCTGTATTTTGTGGTACATCCGAAGATAAACGGTGTTTTCCAAATTGTTCACTTCCCGCACATGAATTTCCTCATCTTTTATGAATAGTATGGATTCTCTTGTCTTTTTCATGTTATCCAATAATTGGATTGCATCAGGATGCATATATATCCTGTTGCCACCATTTCATAAAAAAAGACCATATGGCTAACTGTCCATATGATCCTTCATTTGTATCAAAATTTTCTTTTCCAGTCTGGATACTTGAACTTGTGATATTCCGAGCCGCTCAGCAACTTCTGATTGTGTCTGATCCTTAAAATAGCGCAAATAGACGATCAATCTTTCCCTTTCATTCAGCTCGGCAATCGCTTCTTTTAAAGCAATTTGGTCAAACCATTTTCCCTCACTGCCGTCATCGATTTGATCCAACAATGTGATCGGGTCGCCGTCATTTTCATACACAGTCTCATGGATAGACGACGGATTTCGGCTCGCTTCCTGGGCAAGAATGACTTCCTCAGGGGCAATATCCAAATATTCCCCTAATTCATGGATGGTCGGAATTCTTCCCAGCTCTTTAGAGAGTTCATCCTTCGCTTTTCGGATTTTATTATTAAGTTCTTTTAAGGAACGGCTGACCTTGACTGTGCCGTCATCTCTTATAAACCGTTGAATTTCACCGATAATCATCGGCACGGCGTATGTGGAAAATTTGACGTCATAAGATAGATCAAATTTATCAACTGATTTTAACAAACCGATACAGCCAATTTGAAAAAGATCATCAGGTTCATATCCTCGATTAAGAAAACGTTGGACAACCGACCAGACAAGACGCATATTTTTTTGAACAAGCTTATCACGGGCCGCTTGATCACCTTCCTGGCTCCTTTTGATAAGCTCCTTCACCTCATGGTCTTTTAAAAAGGCTTGTTCTTTTTCGGTTCTTACCTCAACATCCATAGGCAATACTCCTTAATTACATAGCATTTTGCTGTTTGATAATTGCTTTCTTAACCGAACTTCCGTCCCCTTGCCTAATTCTGATTTTATTTCTATCTCATCCATAAAATTTTCCATTATTGTAAAACCCATCCCTGATCTTTCCAGTTCCGGTTTTGTCGTAAACAGAGGCTGACGCGCCTCTTCAATATCTGCAATCCCGGCACCTTCATCTTTAACGGTGATTTCGACCAAATGGTCATCAAGCTTCGCTTCAATCGTAACGATTCCATCAGGGCTTTCATCATACCCGTGAATAATCGCATTTGTTACGGCTTCTGAAACAACTGTTTTTATTTCGGTCAGTTCATCCATAGTGGGATCGAGCTGCGAAACAAAAGCGGCTACAGTCACCCGCGCAAACGATTCATTTTCACTTAATGCTTTAAATTGCAGCTTCATCTCATTTTTCATCGTTAAGCGACCCCCAATCTTTTCAAAGCGTTTTGTTCTGACGGCTCTACACGGATAATTTTAAATAAGCCGGACATCTCGAATAACCTTTGAATGACCGGGGAAAGTTCGCAAACGACGATCTCTCCGTGATCCTGCTTGATTTGCTTATATCTGCCAAGAATCACGCCTAACCCGGAGCTGTCCATAAAAGACAAATCACCTAAATTTAATACAATATGACGGATATCATAGTCTTCAATTTTCTTTGTGATTTGGCGGCGCAGATCATCTGCGGTATGATGATCCAATTCCCCGCCGAGGCGGATACATAAAACATCCTCGATTAGTTCCATATCAATGGTAAGACTCACTATCCACAGCCTCCTTCACTGGTATAGTGAGTCTATTCGCTGTTCCATTGTTTGTTTCCTTCCTGTGGACAAAACTAGTCGTATTTCGCTAAAAATTTTCCCCTTGCCGGATTTCGTCATTCATCACGACAGATCAGGGTACTGCAGACCCATTGCACCAATATCGTTTACAAACCCATTACTCTCCCGACTTCGTAAAAATTCCAAAAGATTTTTTAAACAAAATCCACCAGTTGGCTTCCTTTACATCCTCTTTGGCAGTCAAAGGACTTTCCAAAATGGTTTTGCCGTCTTTTATAAGCTTCAGTGTTCCAATTTGTTCTCCTTTTTTAAGAGGGGCTTTCAAATCATCCCTGAGGGTAATTTCCTCTTTCACATCAGCCGTGTCCTCCCCTTTCCTTTTTAAAATGGAAACGGGTTCGCTTGTTACGGCCGTAACCTTCCGTTTGTCCCCCTTGCTGACAGCAGCTTCTCCAAGGGCAACATTTCTTTCATATAACGGGTGGGTTTCAAATTGACTGAATGCATAGTCAAGCATTTTTGAAATCTGGGCGTTGCGCTCTTTCGAAGTCGGAGCTCCGAATACAACTGCAATTACCCTCATTCCATCTCTTTCCGCCGTGGCTGTCAAACAATATTTTGCTTCACCCGTATATCCCGTTTTCAAACCGTCCACACCTGGATAAAATTTAACAAGACGGTTCGTGTTGACTAGCCAGAATTTTTTATCGGTATTTTCGCGAAGATATGATTCATATAATCCTGTATATTTTGTAATATCCTCGTATTTTAATAACTCTTTTGCAATAATGGCCATATCATGGGCTGTGCTGTAATGCCCTTCATCGGGCAGACCGGTTGTGTTTGTGAAAACTGTATTTTTCAATCCCAGTTCTTTTGCTTTTTTATTCATTTTTTCAACAAAAGCTTCCTCTGAACCGGCAATTCTCTCCGCCAGGGCAACGGAAGCATCGTTCGCGGATGCGATGGCAATACCTCTCAGCAGTTCATCAACAGTCATCTCTTCGCCCGGTTCTAAAAATATTTGTGAACCGCCCATTGATGCAGCATATTCACTCGTTCGGATTTTTTCATCATATCTCAGTGTTCCTTGATCGATTGCTTCCATGATCAACAGCATGGTCATGATCTTGGTCATACTCGCCGGCGGCAATTCTTCCCGGCTGTTTTTCTCAAATAATACCGTTCCGGTGTCCCTTTCAATTAAAATGGCTGATTTCGCATCTTTTGCCAGCTGGAGATTGCTTTTTCCCTCAGCAAAGACTGCAGGACTTACAGCCTGTATCCCGATCAATAATATGAACCATATTGCGAATAGTCTTTTTTTCACTGCAGAGCCTCCAATCTCGTATCTGTATGCAAAAATGAGAGTTAAAATGTTTATCATTTTGCAAACAGAATGATTCAATTTTGCAATCAATAACCATTTTTATCCATTGAACTAAAAAATATACAAATATTTCCAAGGAACTTATCCAGTTCTTTTCGAAATTATTAAAAAAAGTTCTGAAGGAAATGCGTGAGGAATATCGAGCAAAAAGGGGATTTTTTTGCGCAAAAAAAGACCGGAGCACTCCGGTCCCTTATAAAAAGCAGGTTACTGTATCTTCGCAGGAACTGTTCCTGTTTATTCACTAATTATTCCGTGAATGAGCGGGGGAGGTGCCGGTTTATGATTGGATATTTTTATACTTTCGTAAAGTTTCTCTTTAATTGGCTCCACATATTCCGTATTGCTGTGGATGACTGCCAACGCTTCTCCTTTCGACACAGGGTCGCCGATTTTTTTCTGCAAAACGATTCCGGCGGCCAGGTCAATGACAGAAGCCTTTTCCGCCCTTCCCGCCCCGAGCAGCATTGCAGCGAGCCCGATGTCTTCAGCGCTCATTTCCGATATATAGCCTTCAGTTTCAGACAACAAAGAAATTTTATATTTTGCCTGCGGAAGCTTTTCAGGTTCATCAACAACGGAAGAATCGCCGCCTTGAGATTCAAGAAAAGCTTTGAACTTTTGTAAAGCTGTCCCGTCAGCGATAAACTGTTCAAGCAGCCTTCTTGCTGATTCCAAATCAGTTGCTTTCTTTCCAAATAAAACCATATAACTTCCTAATGTTAAACAAAGTTCGGTCAGATCGCGGGGGCCTTCTCCTCTTAAAGTGTCAATGGCTTCTTTAACCTCAAGGGCATTTCCGACTGCAAACCCGAGGGGCTGGCTCATATCTGATATCACTGCCATTGTTTTCCGGTTCGCCGTATTTCCGATTTGAACCATGGCCCTCGCAAGCTCCCCGGCTTCCTCATAAGTTTTCATGAAAGCTCCGTTGCCGGTTTTTACGTCTAAAACAATCGCATCTGCCCCGGCGGCTATTTTCTTGCTCATAATCGAACTGGCAATTAACGGCAAACTGTCAACCGTTGCTGTTACATCCCTTAATGCATAAAGTTTTTTGTCAGCCGGTGTCATATTTCCGCTTTGGCTGACCACCGCCAGCTTATTTTTATTTACTAAGTCAATAAAGGTGTTTTTATCGATCTCTGCATGAAAGCCCGGCACGGATTCAAGTTTATCGATCGTTCCTCCTGTATGGCCGAGGCCGCGGCCGGACATTTTCGCTACCGGCACTCCCGCTGAAGCAACCAAAGGTGCCAATATTAAGGTCGTGCTGTCGCCAACTCCGCCGGTTGAGTGCTTATCTACCTTTATTCCTTCAATTGAACTTAGGTCCACCTGCTCCCCCGAACGGGCCATGGCCATAGTGAGATCGGTCCGCTCTCTTTCAGTCATTCCCCGGAAATAGATCGCCATCGTTAAGGCACTCATCTGATAATCCGGAATAAGATGCTTTGTATAATTTTGAATAATAAAATCAATCTCTTCTGTCGCCAGTTCATAACCGTCGCGTTTTTTGGCTATTAAATCGACCATTCTCATCATCATTCACCACATTCCTGTTTCATTTCGTTACTGAAATATAAACTTGTTCTAACTATATATTAATGATAGGATTCCTGCAGACCGGAGAAATCCCGGATCTTTCAATGCAAATCCGCCAAAAAACTTTTTCCAAATGGGGGCATTTTAACACGGAAATTATCAGCAACAGTTGCTCCCACATCGGCAAAAGTATCACGCACCGGAAGTTCGCGGCCGGCTGTCCACTGTTTTGAATAAACTAGCAAAGGAACATATTCCCGGGTATGATCGGTCCCGTGATGCAGCGGGTCATTTCCATGGTCCGCAGTAATCATCAACAAGTCTTCTTCGGACATTTTTGCGATGATTTCCGGAATCCGCACATCAAATTCCTCAAGGGCATTTCCGTACCCCTCCGGGTTACGGCGGTGTCCGTAAAGGGCATCAAAATCAACAAGATTCACAAAGCTGATCCCCGTAAAATCCATATCAAAGGTTTCCAACAATTTATCGACGCCGTCCATGTTGGAAACAGTTTTCAGTGATTTCGTCACACCTTCACCGTTATAAATGTCAGAAATTTTTCCAATGGCAATGACATCGAAGCCGGCATCTTTCAATTCATTCATCACTGTCCGCCCAAAGGGTTTTAATGCATAATCGCGCCGGTTAGCCGTCCGCTTGAATTGACCCGGGCTGCCAATAAACGGCCTGGCAATCACCCGCCCCACCATATATTTTTCATCAAGGGTCAGTTCCCGGGCAATTTCACAAATTTGATAGAGTTCCTCAATAGGAATGATCTCTTCATGGGCTGCAATTTGCAGAACGGAGTCTGCAGATGTATAAACTATTAAAGCGCCTGATTTCATGTGTTCTTCTCCGAGTTCCTCAATAATTTCCGTTCCGCTTGCCGGTTTATTCCC
>JANWJP010000107.1 GCA_025451895.1 Robertmurraya sp. | reverse complement strand
GATTACATACTTGTCCGGTGGCGATGGCGGGAAGGTCACACCCGTTCCCATACCGAACACGGAAGTTAAGCTTCCCAGCGCCGATGGTAGTAAGGGCTTCCCTTGCGAGAGCAGGACGCTGCCGGGCAAAGCAAAAAAGAGCATCTGAGCGGTGCTCTTTTTTTTGTATATTTTGTTGTATTTTTGATTTTCTTAAGTTAAGATGCCACAATAATGTTTATTTGCTTTCATTAGTGACAGGCACCCAACCGGCATTTGCTTTTGATTGTTTTCGTTTATTTTCGGTGACAGGCACCTTTATTGAAAGATTTTTGGTGTGTTTATTTTTTTGAGTTGTTTGATATAGAATTTGTATTGTGGATCGTTTGTTTCGGTTGAGATGATTTTTTTTTCGCATTGTGTGCAGATAAAGGATGTGTACAGGTGAATTCCCTGAGATTTTTTTTGTTCGCATATGACGCATGTTTCCCCATCCGGTTTTTTTGATGTTGAATCCATTAACTCCACCTCCAAATACTATTTTCTCCAGTTTGAGGATTTGTAAACAATGTTTTGAATGTTATTTTGATTCGAGTTATCAGATACTTCTTAATTTTGAAGGCAATACTATACTTTATGTGTGAAATGGGCTGACGTTGTATGTCTCAGACGGATTATCGGATAGAATCCGGTTTTTTTAAGGTTTTCTGCTTTGAATGGTTTTTGATGGTACAATAATGAAAGAAAACCCTATGAATGGTGATAATAATGGATCAAAATAAGACGCCTTTATATGACAGGCTTGTTTTACATGCCTCAAGGCAGCCGGTCTCCCTTCATGTTCCCGGCCATAAATACGGCTTGATAAATGGTCTGAACGGGGAGCAGTTTTTTCGGGAGATAGCCAAAATTGATGTTACAGAGCTGTCTGGATTGGATGATTTGCATGAGCCCGAGGGTGTGATTTTAGAGGCAGAAGCTCTTTTGGCTGAGGCTTACGGGGCAGAAAAAAGCTTTTTTCTTGTTAACGGCTCGACCGTGGGGAATCTGGCTATGATTCTCGGAACTTTGCGGGAAAATGAGCTTGTTTTTGTGCAAAGAAATTGCCATAAATCAGTATTAAACGGTGTTCAATTAGCAAAAGCGAAGCCTGTTTTTCTGGGTCCGGAGGTTGATGAGAACTGGGGGATTGCCGGAGGGGTGTCCCTTAAAACAGTTCAAGAGGCTTTTGAGGCTTATCCGGATTGCCGGGCCATGATTTTAACATATCCGAATTACTACGGAATGGTGAATGACTTAAAAGAAATTATTGAGTTTGCTCATTTACGAAAGGTTCCGGTCTTAATTGACGAGGCGCACGGGGCCCATTTAGCCGCAGGTGACCTTTTTCCTCCTTCAGCGCTTGAATTGGGGGCGGATGTTGTCGTGCAATCGGCACATAAAACCTTGCCGGCCATGACGATGGGCTCATTTTTACATGTAAACAGTGCATTAGTATCGGCGGCAGGGATTGAAAAGTATTTGCGGATTCTGCAGTCCAGCAGCCCTTCCTATCCGATTATGGCTTCGCTTGATTTGGCGAGGAAATATATGGCCACTTATTTAAAAGAGGATCAGGTGTACCTTAAAAGGGAACTGGCAGCATTTAAAAATGAGTTGCGGAAAATAGACGGCGTGAAATTGCTTGAATTTCCGGAGTTTGGCGGGGATCCGTTAAAAGTGACGATTCAATCGGAAACAAATCTGACCGGCTATCAATTGCTCGGGCTTCTGGAGGAAAAAGGGATTTTTGCTGAATTGGCAGACCCGTACAATGTTCTTTTTGTTTTGCCGCTGCTTAAGGAAGGGATGTCATTTCCTTTTATGCGTGTGGCAGAGGGAATCAGGCAAGTGTTGAAAGAATCATCAGGGTCAAAAAAGGATGCAAAGCGCCCGCATGTATATTTTCAAAAAGAAAAAATTTCAGTTCCTTTTTCATATGAGAATTTGGATCGTCCGGTGAAAATGGTTCCTTTAGAAGAAGCGGAAAATTATCTTTGCGGGGAACACATTATTCCTTATCCTCCCGGGGTGCCCTTTTTGCTGCGCGGCGAGCGGATTAACGCACGGGATCTGGAAGGACTTTTGCTTTTGAAAGAAGCGGGAGCAAGATTTCAGGGCGGAAGCGGCTTATCGAAGGGATATATTAAAGTATTCTGTTGAGAAAAATTGGTTTTAAAAAATATTTTGCTTTGTTTTATAATGTAAAGGGAAAATAATATGGCGGAAGTAGGATGGACATTGAAAAATTTATTTATTGTTTTTGAAGGAATTGACGGCTCAGGTACTTCGACACAATCCAATTTGTTAAGAGATTATTTTGAGAATAAAAATCAACGGGCTGTGCTGACGGCAGAACCCTCCAGTGGTCCGATCGGACATTTGATCAGGGAAGGGCTGAAAAAGAGGGTGATTTTTTCAGAAGATGGGCGCCGTTTTAATCAGCAAATGGCCCATTTGTTCGCCGCTGACCGGCATGATCATTTATATAATGATGTGGACGGAGTATATAAATTGTTGAGTGAAGGGAAGCATGTGATTTGCACCCGCTACTATTTTTCGTCATTAGCTTATCAGGCTGATGAAGATTATGAGCTTGTCTATGATTTGAATAAAAGATTTCCCAATCCTGACCTTGTTATTTATATTGATAATCCGGTGGAAGTTTCATTGCAGAGATTGCAGGAGCGGACGGTGAAGGATGTTTATGAAAACAGGGAGAAATTAATGAAGGTCAGGGAAAATTACCGGAAGATTTTTTCCGAATATGAAGATAAATTGCTGATTGTAAAAGGAGATTTTGAAATCCAGGAGATCCATTCTAAGATTGTGGAATATATTGAGGAAAATTTCAGCGGATGATGCTGATAGGGAGTGTGACCGTTGATCGCAGGGAGATCAACGGCTTTTTTTGCCGGGAGTAAAAAACAAAAAATATAAAATTTAAAAAATTAATCAAAAATTTACACAAAACGAGAAATTATATTGTTATAATTGGAAATTGGGGGCCAATTTTATCAAAAATATTGCTTAATTAAGGGGAGAAATCATGTCGGAAAAAGCATTGGAAGTTCGATCTTTAACCAAAAGAATTAGAAAAAAGCTGATTATAGACGATGTCAGTTTTTCTGTTGAAAAAGGAGAAGTATTTGGCCTTCTTGGCCCGAACGGAGCGGGGAAGACAACGATTATTAAGATGATAGTCGGTCTGATTGGGCGCACGAAGGGAGAAGTTTTCATCAATGGATTTGACTTGGACAGAGAATTTAAAAAGGCCATCAGTGAAGTTGGCGCCATTGTTGAAAATCCCGAGTTTTACGGTTATATGAGCGGTTATAGAAATTTAAAGCATTACGCGAATTTGGCGGCTGAGAAAATACCAAAAGAGCGCATTCAAGAAGTAACCCGTCTTGTCGGTCTTGAAAAAGCTATTCATCAAAAAGTAAAAACATATTCTCTCGGTATGAGGCAAAGGCTGGGAATTGCCCAGGCGTTATTACATAATCCGTCTTTGTTGATTCTTGATGAACCGACAAACGGACTTGATCCGCAAGGGATTAGAGAAGTCAGGGGATATTTGCGGATGTTGGCGAAGTCCGGAATTGCGGTGATTGTATCTTCGCATTTATTGTCAGAAATGCAGTTAATGTGTGATCGTTTTGCGATTATTGAAAAGGGAAAGTTAATTCAGATTTCTTCAATTGATGAATTGAACGGCGGCAACTTAGAACAGGAAGTTGCTTTTGAGGTTGATAATGCAGACAACGCTGTCCGAATTCTTAAAAATTATTATCCGGGTTTTGCAGAAAAGGTTGTTAATGAGAAGCAGTTTTCTGTGAAAATTACCAGAGAAACAATTGCTGATGTGAATCAATTGCTGGTAAATCACGGTGTGAAAGTATACGGTATCGGTCTTTCTTCCACCAGTCTTGAGGAGCATTTCCTTAAAATCACGGGTACAGACGGACAAGGGGGGATGGCGTATGTTGTCGCTAATAAAAAATGAACTTGGCAAGATTTTAGTAAGAGCGTCAAGCTGGATTTATATTCTTATAGTCCTTTCCGTTGTCCTGGCGGCAGCGGTTATTCAGGCGAAGTTTACGGACAAGCCGAGCAGTAATTGGCGTGAAGAATTGGAGAGTGAAATTGCCGCGCTGGAAGAGGACTTGCAAACGGCAGAAGAAGAGTGGGAAAAAGAATTAATCATTTACGAAATCGAAACCAATAAAGCTTATCTTGCAGAAAACATCAATCCTGACACTTACAGTAACTGGCACTTTATGAATGATACTGTTTTTGTCGTAATGATATTGATGGTTGTTTTATTTACAGCCATTGTAGCCAGTGCGAGTGTTTCGGCGGAATTCAGCTCTGGAACCATTAAACAATTACTGATCCGGCCTCACTTCCGGTGGCAGGTTCTTTTTTCCAAATATTTAGCAGTATTAATGTATTCTCTTATTATGCTTGCAGCTTTAATTATTTTTGGTTTTTTAATAGGTACACTCTTTTTTGGAGCAGGAGATTTTAATACAAGGTTTTTTGAATCGGATCTTGACAGCAATAGAACTGTGATGGTTGTAGGGAAGCAGTTTTTCTTAAAAGTATTGTATTTCCTGCCGGGACTAATTATTATCACAACAATTTCCTTTATGTTATCAACATTGTTTAAAAACCAATCTTTAGCGGTGGGAGTCAGCATATTTGTGCTGCTCGTCTCTTCAACACTTGGCGGTATAATTATATTTTTGGCGGAAAAATATACGTGGGCAAAGTTTTTAATTTTCCCGTATTTAGATTTAACTGTTTTTGCAACACAAGATACCATTCTTCAGGATGTTAATTTGCCAATGGCGCTGCTTATATTGGCTGTTTATTATGTAATTTTTATGGTTTTGACCTTTACAATTTTCCAAAAGCGAGATATTACGGTATAGAAATTTGTAAGAAATAGGACAAATGGTGTATGGAATTCAACAAATTAATGGTAGTATAGATAAAGATAAGCCTTAATCCATATAATCCTATCAGCTTTGATTAACTTTAAAGAAAGATCGGGAGTGAATGAATTGAAAAGAACAGCGGAAATGGTTTTGTCGATTATAGGAACTGTTTTTTATATTTTGGCAGCAGGAGCAATGATGTTTCTTACATTTATCTTTACGAACGAGCAGATTGTCAGTGAAATAGAAAAAGAGTTAACAACAGCTGAAGAATTTGATGTTCTGTATATGCTCAATGATTTTTTAAGTGATAACGGAATTGTTTTTACTGTTTTCCTTTTTGTCTGCGCAATTTTGGGAATTGTTGCAGCGGTGTTCTTTAAGAAGAATATGAGTCCTAAATTGATGGGAATTATTCTTATCGTTTTGGCTGTTTTATGTGCAGTAATTACCATTGGTTGGGGAATTATCCCCGGTGTGTTCTTCCTGGCTGCCGGGTTGGTTGCTGTGTTTCGCAGAGTTCCGCAACCGGTTCAAGAACCAAATAATGTTTATACTGAGTAATTGTCAGATAGAAAAAATCCTCCTGTTTCCCGGATATGCGGATACAGGCGGATTTTTTAGTTATATGGAAGAACGAGCACTTTACTTAAAATGAAAAGCTGTTTTCTATTGATGTCAGTTTTTGGCTTTTTTAATCCGGCAACCTGCTTTTGAATAGGGCATTCACAAGGACTGCGCATCAGCCGGGGATCCCCCGGCACATTCCGGCAAATGGCCGCTTTTTCCAAAAAAACGTTTGATTGGACTTTCTTCAGCAAGGCTTGTAACTGTTATAATGTATATAAAAGGCCGGCAAACGGAGGGGATGGAAATGAAATTAATTTTGGCCGTTGTGCAGGACCAGGACAGCAACCGCTTAATGAATGCACTTGTTGAACATAATTTCCGGGCGACAAAGCTTGCCAGTACGGGCGGATTTTTGAAGTCGGGAAATACAACTTTATTGATTGGAACAGAGGATATCCGGGTGGAGAAGGCTTTGCAAATTATTAAGGAAAATTGCCAGTCGCGGGAGCAGCCGATTGCCCCCATTTCCCCGCTGGGCGGAAATGCTGATGCTTATATACCGTATCCGGTTGAGGTCGAAGTTGGCGGCGCAACTGTCTTTGTTCTTCCTGTTGAGCAATTTCACACCTTTTAACAGGCAGAAAAAATCTTTGCGGATAGACGGTGAAGATAAGGCGGCCCGGTTGTTCGGACAGGCTGAGTGCCAAGCGACAGGGGAATTTTTGTCCGCTGTTTGTTTCAGATTGTGAAAAATAGTGAAGTTATACGCTGTAACATACTATTTAATGATAAAATACTTGTAATTGTCCGGGGCGTGAATTGCGGACTGCTTCTATTATTGGCCGGCAGGCGGGGAGTCCCGGAAAAATCTACATAGACAACAGGTAAGTGGTGATTGACTTGGCAAGAACGTGGGAGCAGCTTGAAGAGATTCAGCCGAATGTTTTGCGGATGATTAAAAATTCGATATTGAAAGACAGGATTGCCCATGCTTATTTATTTGAGGGAATGAGGGGAACCGGCAAGAAGGAGACCGGTCTTTTGCTCAGCAAAAGCCTGTTTTGTGCTGAACCGAAAGACGGCTATATCCCGTGTGAATCTTGTCACTACTGCCGGAGAATAAACAACGGGAATCATCCTGATGTTCAAATTGTTGAACCGGACGGGGCTTCAATAAAAAAAGAGCAAATCAAGTTTTTGCAGGAGGAATTTTCAAAAACGGGCATGGAATCGAATCGAAAGGTGTATATCATTGTCCATGCCGATAAGATGACCGTTAATGCGGCAAACAGCCTTCTGAAATTTTTGGAAGAACCGGGTTCCAATACCGTTGCCATTTTGCTTACAGAACAGGTGCAGCGAATTTTACCGACGGTTTTATCGCGATGCCAAATTGTTACTTTTAAACCGTTATCATTTGAAAAACTTGTTGAAAAGCTCATTGAATACGGGGCGGATCCGAAAAAGGCCCCGTTAATTGCAAGGCTGACCAATAATTTGGATGAAGGAATGGCACTGAATGATGATGAATGGTTTGCACAAGCTCAAAATTTAGTGGTAAAATTATATGAAACGCTAAATTATGCCCCTCTTGAGGCAATGACAGCGCTTCAGGAATTTTGGTTTGTGCATTTTAAAGAGAAAGAACAATTTGACCGGGGATTGGAATTGCTGTTGCTTCTGCTGAGGGATTTATTATATATCCAACTCGGAAAAAAGGAACAGACAGTATTTTTGACCGAGGAAAAGAAAATGGAACAATTTGCGTTGCAATCATCGGGACTGCGTCTTGCTGAGCAAATGGCATGCGTGATTGAAGCAAAACGAAAACTGCATGCAAATATGAATCCGCAGCTGCTGATGGAGCAGCTTGTGTTGAACTTGCAGGAGGGATCTTCATTTGTATGACGTAGTAGGTGTTCGCTTTAAGAGGGCGGGCAAAATATATTACTTTGACCCGGGAGAGCTTTCCATCCAGAAGGATGATTATGTTATAGTTGAAACAGTGCGCGGAATTGAGTACGGCAAGGTTGTCATCGGGCCGAAAAAGGTCGGGGAGAATGATGTGGTTCTTCCTTTGAAAAAGG
>JANWJP010000106.1 GCA_025451895.1 Robertmurraya sp. | reverse complement strand
TCAAAGACTACGGAAAGCTTTCCCATCAATCAATTGATGAACTCCGGGCGGGGGCGAGAATTGCCGTCGGAGAAAAGAAGAAGGATGCTCTTGATTTTGCTCTCTGGAAAGCGGCAAAGCCCGGAGAGATTTCTTGGGACAGTCCGTGGGGGAAAGGAAGGCCGGGCTGGCATATTGAATGCTCGGCGATGGCAAGGAGCCTTCTAGGCGACACGATCGATATTCATGCCGGCGGACAGGATTTGGCATTCCCCCATCATGAAAATGAAATCGCCCAATCTGAAGCCTTGACGGGAAAGCCTTTTGCCCGCTATTGGATGCATAATGGCTACATTAATATAAATAATGAAAAAATGTCGAAATCACTCGGCAATTTTGTACTTGTTCATGAGCTTCTGAAACAATACGATCCTCAGGTAGTAAGATTTTTCATGCTGTCCGTCCACTACCGGAATCCGATTAATTTTTCCGAAGAGCTGCTGAAGAAGACGGGTGCCGCTTTAGAAAGGATTAAGATAGCCTATCAAAATCTGAAACACAGACGGCAGGCTTCGGCAAATTTGACTGAGAACAATGAGGAATGGCTGAAAAAAATCCGCGTACTTCATGAGCAATTTATCCGGGAAATGGATGATGATTTTAATACAGCCAACGGTATTTCAGTTCTCTTTGAATTATCCAGTCTGGCCAATCATTATCTTCTTGAAAAAAATACATCCGTTGAAGTGATCGATGCCTTTATGAAGGAGTTTGAGGATTTGTTTGCCGTTCTCGGTTTAACTCTTCAAGAAGAGGAAGAACTTCTGGATGAAGAAATAGAGGCTTTGATACAGCAACGGATAGAAGCGCGGAAAAACCGCAACTTTCAATTGGCTGATGAAATTCGTGATAAACTGAAGGCAATGAATATTATCTTGGAGGACACTCCCCAGGGAACCAGATGGAGAAGAGGCTGACGAATGCTTGAATATGAACGGAAGTTAGATGTAAAACAACTGAATAGTCTTGCTCTTGCTTATATGGGAGATGCCGTTTATGAAATGTATGTCCGCGAGCACTTGTTGCAAATGGGCATTGCCAAGCCTCATCTTTTGCAAAAAGCGTCAACGGGATTTGTTTCGGCAAAGGCCCAGGCGGAAATTATTCATTATTTGCTTGATGAAGGGCTTCTTTCAGGTGAGGAAAAGGCTGTTGTAATGAGAGGGAGAAACGCCAAATCAGGGACCGTGCCAAAAAATACGGACGTGCAAACGTACCGGTATGGCACGGCCTTTGAAGCCCTGCTCGGCTATTTATATTTACACAGGGAAATTGAACGTTTGGAAGAAATTATCCAAATCTCTTTTAAGCTAGTTAAAGAAAAGAAAGGAGGGGGGGTTAAGTGAATCAGGAATACATTGCCGGAAGGAATCCCGTGCTTGAAGCCTTAAAATCGAAGCGGGATATCAATAAGATCATTATTGCTGAAGGCTCCCAAAAAGGACAGATACAGCAAATTATCAGTTTGGCCAAAGAGCGGAATGTTCTTGTTCAATATGTTCCGAAGAAAAAAATTGACCAGATGACCGCGGAAAATCATCAGGGCGTGATCGCTCAGGTTGCTGCCTACAAGTATGCGGAACTGGATGATCTTTTCCTGGCGGCGGAAAAGAAACAGGAGGCTCCTTTTTTCCTGCTCCTGGATGAAATTGAAGATCCTCATAATCTCGGTTCGATCATGCGGACGGCTGATGCGGCCGGTGTGCACGGGATTATCATTCCGAAGCGCAGAGCGGTCGGATTGACGGCAGCTGTTGCCAAAGCTTCTACAGGAGCAATTGAATATGTGCCTGTTGTCCGTGTGACAAATATGGCCCGCACCATTGACGAGTTAAAGGAACGGGGCGTTTGGATTGCGGGAACGGACGCTAAGGGACAGGAAGATTACAGGGGCATGGACGGCACACTGCCTTTGGGATTGGTCATCGGCAGTGAAGGAAAAGGCATTGGTCGGTTAATCCGGGAAAAATGTGATTTTCTTATCCGTCTGCCTATGAAAGGGCATGTTACATCGTTAAATGCTTCAGTAGCTGCAGCCCTTCTCATGTATGAAGTTTTCCGAAAACGAAACCCCCTGAAGAGCAATGGGAAAGAATATCCTGATCGTTGACGGTTATAACATTATCGGGGCCTGGCCTGAGTTGATTGCCCTCCGTGATGAGGAGGATTTGGAAGCGGCCCGGGATCGTCTGATTGAAAAAATGGCCGAGTTTAAAGCCTATACTGATTATCGCGTAATCGTTGTTTTTGATGCCCAGTATGTGCCCGGGACAGAAACGAAATTTAAGAATAAAAAAGTAGAGGTAATCTTTACAAAAAAGAATGAAACAGCCGATGAAAGAATTGAAAGGCTGGCGATAGATTTAAGCAGGCGGGACAGAAAGATTTATGTGGCAACGTCGGATTACACCGAGCAATGGCAAATTTTTGGACAAGGAGCCTTAAGGATATCCGCCAGAGAATTATTAGTAGAAATGGAGGATATTGAGAAAAATATTAAAAAAAGGATCGAAACCATTCAACATAAAAAACCGTTCTCAAAAATTCCCCTTAAGGAAGAAGTTGCAGAAATTTTTGAAAAATGGCGCAGAGGACAGCGGTGAAAGGTTGACGCTTTGAAAACGGCTACTGTATAATATTTCTAACTACCTTGTGCGGCTGGGAGGAGTTACAAGTGGTTGCTGACTACAAGACCAAGATCAACGAAAATCAGAGAAAGTTTATGCAGCTTGAGGACGAGGAATTAGTTGAACTGGTTCATCAGGGAACCGGAGAAGCATTGGATTTCCTCATTCATAAGTATCGAAATTTTGTCCGGGCCAAGGCAAGGTCGTATTTTTTAATTGGAGCTGATAAAGAGGATATTGTCCAGGAAGGCATGATCGGCCTTTATAAGGCGATTCGCGATTTCAGAGAGGACAAGCTCACTTCTTTTAAGGCTTTTGCCGAGCTTTGTATTACAAGGCAGATTATTACTGCCATCAAGACAGCCACCAGACAAAAACATATTCCGCTTAATTCCTATGTTTCTCTGGACAAGCCGATTTACGATGAGGAATCGGATCGAACCTTGATGGATGTCATTTCAGGGGCAAAGGTCATGGACCCGGAAGAGCTGATTATTAACCAGGAAGAATTTAATCATATTGAAGGAAAAATGACAGAGCTTCTCAGCGATCTGGAGCGCAAGGTACTTGCGTTGTATTTGGACGGCCAATCTTATCAGGAAATTTCAGAAGAGCTGAACCGTCATGTGAAATCTATTGATAATGCTCTGCAGCGGGTAAAAAGAAAGCTGGAAAGATATTTGGAAGTTAGAGAACTGACATTGTAGCAGAAAAAAGCTGTCCCGTTTTGCTGTGACGGACCTTTCTGCCGGGCCGTTTTAGAACAGGCTTCAGTTCAGCACAAGGGAAAACGGACAAAGCGGTTGTGCGCAGCGGACCGTTCCGGAATTACTGTGAAAATGTGTGTGTGATTTTTTTTATAGTGAAACGTTTGTATTTTCTGAAAATATATTGGATTACAGTAGTTATATTGACATAAAATTTTGTCCATGATACATTTTTAAGGATGAAAACAGATAAATGCAGCAGGTGGCTTTTATGAAAAATAAAATTGTTCTTGCATGTACGGAATGCGGATCAAGAAACTATTCAACACAAAGCGGGAATAGTTCTGAACGGCTGGAACTGAAGAAGTATTGCAAGACATGCGGCGTACATACGGTCCACCGGCAGACAAAATAATGACGAGACAAGAAGCTATCAGCTATTCCTAGAGAGATTGTGAGGTCCCGATAAATGCGAGGCATAGTAACTTTTTTTAAAGATGTTGCACGAGAGATGCGAAAGGTAAGCTGGCCGAAACCAAATGAATTAAGAAAATATACGATTACTGTTATTTTGACAGTTTTGTTTCTGGTACTTTTCTTTGTTCTGGTTGATTTGGGAATCAGTCAGCTGATCGATCTTATTCCATGAATAATTGCTGTGTTTTCATGCTATAATGAAAATGACACAGGAATTTTTTGCAAAGCCCGGTAACGGGTTTTTTAATTTTTCTCTGAACGATTGAAAACGCATGGTTACACTTCTGTCAACCGGTTGAGACAAGCGGAAACTTCTGCCGGAAATAATAATGAGAGAAAAAGTCCGGTCAGGGAAACTGCCTGTTCACCGGAAGGCTTTTCGAATAAATCACTTGCAAGTCCCGGACTGAGTTTGTGCCGGGGGGACGGCTTGCTTTTTGACGGCGGCAGCATTTTAAGAGTGTGTCGGACTGTATTTTATTAATAGGGAGGGAAAGGACGGTATGTCCTGGTAAATGGATAAAAACTGGTATGTCATCCATACTTACTCCGGCTATGAAAATAAGGTAAAAACCAACCTGGAAAAACGTGTAGAATCAATGGGTATGCAGGATAAAATTTTCCGGGTGATTGTTCCGGAGGAAGAAGAAACGGAAATTAAAAATGGAAAGAAAAAAGTAGTCAAACGTAAGGTGTTTCCGGGGTACGTTCTTGTTGAACTGATCATGACGGACGATTCCTGGTATGTGGTAAGAAATACACCGGGTGTAACCGGATTTGTGGGTTCTGCCGGATCAGGATCCAAACCGACACCTCTCAAGCCGGAAGAAATCAATGCCATCCTTAAGAGCCTTGGCGTCGAGGACAAACACATCGATGTTGATTTTGAGATTGGCGAAAATGTCCGGGTCAAGGAAGGGCCGTTTGCCAATTACTCCGGTACCATTGAGGAAATAGACAAAGATAAAGGAAAGATTAAAGTACTTGTGAATATGTTTGGCCGGGATACGCCGGTTGAATTGGATTTCACGCAAATTGAAAAAATATAAACGGAAACCTTGAAATCCCTTTTAAAAAGTGATAATATTTTTTAGGTCAGTATCACTTATTAATGGGAAAAATATTGGCTATTCTTTATATGAAAGCTGGAATGCGAAAAGTTTTGATTACTGGGACCTGTATCGACCCGGGTCAGTCATAGTCAAAATGACAGCATTTTGTATAAAGAAATGCAAATGAGTGGGAGGGGAGCATCCCCAATTACCACATCACGGACTTAAGGAGGTGTGTCTCGTGGCTAAAAAAGTTATTAAAATCGTAAAATTACAGATTCCAGCGGGAAAAGCAAACCCGGCACCACCGGTTGGCCCGGCACTGGGTCAGGCAGGTGTAAACATCATGGGTTTCTGTAAAGAATTTAACGCTCGCACAGCTGATCAAGCTGGCTTAATCATTCCAGTTGAAATCACGGTATTTGAAGACCGTTCATTTACATTTATTACGAAAACTCCTCCAGCT
>JANWJP010000105.1 GCA_025451895.1 Robertmurraya sp. | reverse complement strand
TTTTCGGGACATCCGGTTGTTTAACTGCTACCTGCACCTATTTTGCTTTTATGGAACGTTTGTTATGATGGAGCGTATCCATGCAGATTATGTTTCGAGATAAAAAATGGGACGGGGTTCCTGTCCCTCCGTCCCGTGCCAGTAAGAGCAACAAGCCAAATTCAATATTCAGTATCGAAAAAATAGATTTGTTCCCTATGAACCTATCGATAACTTAAATGTATATTGGAATAATATTTAGATATAATGAATGTGTGGTTTTTGATTTTAACAATGTAAGAAAAATGAGAATGGGACAAAGTGCTGTCCCGTTGAAGGGAACGAGGTGTGTGGAACAACAATATAAACCGGTATTGACTTATGATGCAGGACCGACCGGGTGCGGAGAGCTCATTATGAATTTGTTTTTGACTATGAAGAAGATGAGGAGCGGCGAGATCATTGAAGTGATTTCCTATGATCCCGGCGCACGAGAAGATATTCCGGCATGGTGCCGGTTGCAAAATCATCATCTGTTGCAGCGAAATGACAGCGGTAACATCAGTCATTATTTTATTCAAAAAGGCTGAATTGGCCTAAATATATTAACCTTTTTAGGAGGAATAAATTATGTCAGGAAAATTTCTGGTTAGTGTAACACATGCAAAAAATGATGCGGATAAGGCGACCGTTGCTTTTGTAGTGGCAAATGCGGCAGTTGCGTCAGGCCAAAAAACAGTTGTCTTTTTAAATGTTGAAGGCGCATACCTTGCTTCTAAAGGGTATGCTGATGATATTCATGAAGAAGGATTTGCTCCGTTAAAACAATTAATGGACCAATTCGTTGAAGCCGGTGGAACAGTATGGGTATGCAGTCCTTGTTTTAAAAAACGTAATTTAAATGAAGAGGAACTCATTGACGGTGCCACAATCGTTGGTGGAGCGAAAGTGGTGGAATTCCTGAGCCAGGGCGCTGCTTCCATTACTTATTAAAAACTGAGGGCTGTTGGCCGTTTTTTTCATAAAAAAGAGGGTTTAGCTTTTTGTTCACCAGTTGTTAAATTTTTTTATCCCGTAATAACCAGATTGAAACAGTGAAAAAGGTGATTTTATGTTTAATCCAAAAGCGGTTTGTGATGGCGGCGATTTGGATTGTGGTTCAGGTCTGTTGTTAATCATCAAGAAAGCAATGGATCCTTTATCAGGGGGAGAAGTGTTGGAGGTTCGCAGCCGCGAGCGGACGGTGGCAGATGATTTGCCGGCCTGGTGCAGGATGGTCAATCATGAGTTTCTCGGTTCTGAGCCGGGTGATAATACAACAAGGTATTTTATCCGCAAAGGTTCTGAGCAGGAGGAATTAGCAGCGGAACTGGAGGCGGCGAAAGGCTACAAGTGGCAGGTCCGTGTGCAGGGCGGGGAGTCTTTAACGGCAAAAGTCCATTCCAGAAATCATACTTTTGTGGCTGGCCAGCCGGCTGATTTTAGTCCGAAAGTTGATGCCCCGAGCGCAATCGATTATTTGCTTGGAGCGCTTGCTTCCGATTTGGCGGTTGGTTTCAAGGCGCAGGCGTCGCGGAGAAATATTGAAATCGACCATTTGGAAGTCTCCATAAAGGCCGGCTTGGAAAATGTGCTGTTTCATCTGGAGTTGGAAGATGAAGGCAGTCCAAGAATTAAGGAGATTACAGGGGCTTTTTACGTTTCTTCCCCGGCAGATGAAGATCGTCTCGGGAAGTTGTGGGCGAGTACGGTTGAACGTTCGCCCATCTATCAAACTCTTAACCAATCAATCAAAATCAATATACAGTTTTCCATTGTATATTGAGGAGGTTTTTAATATGACATTACCAAAATTTCCGACGGCAGTTATCGGCAGTTGGCCGCGTTTTAAGGAAGTTCAGCGGGCGATGCGCGACAAACGGGCCGGGCGGCTAAGTGATGAAGAATTTCAGGCTGTTGCTGACAAGGCCATTTTGCAAATTTTGAAATGGCAGGAGGAAGCAGGCATTGATATTGTGTCTGACGGTGAGCAACGCCGGGACAACTATATATCTTTTGTTGCCGAGCATTTAAATCATGTCCGGATGCTCAGAGTTTCTGAATTACTTGAGTATATTGAAGATAAATCAAGTTTTGAAGAAATTTTGGGTACATTGGATGTTCCGTCGTTCTCGATGTCCAACCCGGCGGCAACCGGCAAGATTAGTCGAAAGAAGCCGCTCGTGTTAAATGACTTTTTATTTTTGAGAAAACATACAGACAAAGCGGTGAAAGTGACATTACCCGGTCCTTATTTGTTAACCAGGTCGATGTGGGTGGAAGGCTTGTCGGAGGAAGCGTATCCGACGAAAGAGGATTTGGCTGAGGATATTGTGAAAGTTTTGCGGGAAGAATTGGAGGATTTGATCGCGGCAGGTGTTGAGTTTGTTCAATTTGATGAGCCGGTATTAACTGAAGTGGTGTTTACAAAAAAGAACGCGAACCGGACGTTCATGTGCGGCGCGCTGACAGCAAAAGCAGATGCTGAAGTCGAGCTGGCGTTTGCATTGGAGTTAATCAATAAAGTAACTGCAGGAATGCTTGGCAGGGGAACAACGATTGGGGTTCATATCTGCCGGGGCAACTGGAGTACGGATGATGATATCTTGCTGCGCGGCCCGTACTTCCCGTTAATTCCTTATCTTGAAAATGCAAATGTTGACCAGCTGGCACTTGAATATGCGACACCGAGAGCAGGAGAAATTGATGCTGTGAAAAATATCGGCGGCAAGTCGCTAGGGCTCGGTGTCGTTAACCCAAGAACGGAACGGGTTGAAACGGTGGATGAGATCATCAGCCGTGTAGAAGAAATGAGGCGGATTTTGCCAGACGAAAAAATCTTTTTAAATCCCGATTGCGGCTTTGGAACCTTCGCACAGCGTCCAATGAACAGCGACGAAATCGCCAGAAAGAAACTTGCGGCGATGGTCGAAGCGGCAAAAAGACTCCGGGCCTAGGGGTTGGGTTTTGGGGACAGGTTTCGCGTCCCACCATTTCCTTCCAGGAGCGGGTTATGGGGGACAGCAAGTGGGTTTTGGGTCTCACTTTTTCCATGATGTGACAGTACTCCTGATACACTTCCTCAAGAAACAAGCTTGTTGTTCCATTTGCAAAGGGTAAAAATACCTTTACCCGTCGCTGGTCAGGTCCGTTTAACCAAATAGAAGAATGCCATCTTCATAGGGATGGCATTTTTGGATTTATCTGTATTGTTTTGAACGGGAATGGCTAGGCCTTATAGGGCATACAATTACTCCCGTAGGATAATTAATTGTCTTTTACAGTTAATGTTATGGTGTTTTGTCTTTATAGTTTTCTTTTTCAAATTAAGTAATTCTGCATTAATGGTCGGTTATAGTTTAGGGGTTGATGAACAAAAAAACACAATTTTAAAAAGGATTTTGTCGATTTTTGTTGAAATTAATGCAAGAGAAACATACCTAGTAAAGTACCTTGTGCTCATTTTTGAAAGAACTGAGCAAACTCATTTAACCGTAAGATTCTTTTTGTTATTTGGCTGGTAAGATTGTTTTTTTTTGTCGACGGAAGTCCTTTCATTTTGAAGAGCCCCCATTCAAGAAGAAGACTTTCCTTATATAAAGTAAAGGTGAGTATAATGAAAATTTTAAAAAGCGAAAAGAAGTTTTGTTTACTGTGTATGGAGGAGCATGTAGTTGAAACTGTTGAAATGACTGAGCACGAAATTTTCAAAGGAGAAGAAGTAAGTTTTACCTCCCATTATGAGTATTGTTATTCTACGGGTGACTTTCTGGAAACAGAAGAAATGTTTAGAGCAAATAATTTTGCTATGAAAGAGGCGTATCGTGAAAAATTAGAAAGGTCATAGGTATAGGTCTTGCATACAACCAATTTATTCCGTATTTGCTCACCGTGAATGACTTCACTTCATTTTTAGAAGTGGGGTTATTTTGTATTTCTAAATTAGAGGAGAGACCTTTGCCATTATTCTATGATTTGTTCTCCACAGTCAAGATGTCCTCATGAACGTGTTAAGCGGACAAAGTGGTTTTGAAAATTCGTCAAAATGTCTTCATGAACATGTTTAGTGGACAAAATGACCTCGAAAAAAGTCCAAGATGTCTCTATGAGCGATTTATGAGGACAATTTAGTCATGAAAATGATTCAAAATGTCCTTATGAAAGGGTTAAGCGGACAAAGTGGGGTTGAAAATTGTTCAAAATGTCTTCATGAACGGCTTAAGTGGACAAAATGGTTTTGAAAATTGATCAAAATGTCCTCATGGAAGGTTTTAGTGGACAAAACGACCTTGAAAATGGTTCAAGATGTCTCTATGAGCGGTTTATGAGGACAATTTAGTCATGAAAATGATTCAAGATGTCCTCATGAGGCGTTTAAGGGGACAAAACGGCTTTGAAAAATGGTTAAAATGTCCTCATGACCGGCTTAAGCGGACAAAATGTCTTTGAAAAGTAAACGTCAAATAGCCCTCGCCTATTGTAAGGACGGGGCTTTTGTTATTATTTAGTTGATTGTTTGAAAGCATACAAGTTACAGGCATGGTTGTTGACCAAGGCAAAAGCCGGTTCAAGGCATCCATATCTGTCAGATCAACATTGGGAATCTGCTCTAATAAATTGTGAAGGTAATAGAATAGTATGGATTTAGTCCATTGGCGATTGCTGTTTCCACAATACTGTATATAATGGCACTGGCTTTTGCACCTTGCAGTGTGTTGCTAAACAGCCTGTTTTTCCTTCCAATTACAACGGGCTAAATCGATCGTTCACTTCGGTTATTATCGATTTCTAATGCCCGTCCTTTAAGAAAGCCACTAATTTATCCCATTGATTCAGACAGTATGTGATTGCTTCTCCCAGTTTGCTTTTGGCAACACCTTCTGTTCTTGTATTTTGAGCCAACATAAAAATGAATCCAGTACAGGCTTACTGAGTTCAATTCGTTTTTCATAGCGCTTCAGCGGCTCGAACTCTTTTAATTCGAGTTCAATAGGGAAAGTGCTTTATCATGATGTTTCTTAAAAGTAAGAATACTGTCTCGAATTTTGGATACATCGTCATAATAAACATTACTAATCATTTTTGACTTAACCACTTCCATAGGTTTTCAAAAGTATCTAATTGAGGGTTGTTAGTAAGTTGATATCAGCATCCGTAAAGAGTATTTATAAAAAATCATTTAGAATTAGAAAATAACCAGCGAAGGGAACAGAGAATTAATTATTTATTTTATGCCGGTAATTGTGTTAAACAAGTAGGGTGAACTTATCAATGGGAGCAAGGGTTATTTTGTCACAAAAAAACTTCTTAATTGCAGATATATATAAAATTTGATATTTTTGAAGGGCAAGGTTACTTACTTCAATTAAATTGTTATTTTGTTTTAAAATAATAATTGAGCAGAGTAGATGTTCGAGGATTTGATTTTAAGTTAATTGGTGGCAGGGCGGTAAGGTCACCGTGCGGGTTTCCAGTGGAAATGTCTGAACATCCATGGTTGCAAACCGGAGCTCATGGATGTTTTTTTATGATGATTTTTCTGATTTCAGTCGAAAAAAACATGGATTGTCAAAATTGATCTGGAAAACAGATATTCCTTAATTGATATAAAATAATTATAAATAGTGATGGAAAGACATCAATTAGAGAAGTTCGCATAACCAAAAGGTTCGTTGTAATTCATTTAGGTTGAATATAGTTTATGCAACAAGGAAAAACGGTAAACAGAGGAAGGTGAGACAGAAGTGGATCGGAGACTGCTAATTTCCATATGTCAGATTTATTATGAGGAAAATATGACCCAACAGCAAATTGCAAAAGCAACTGGATTGTCACGGATAAAAATATCTCGTTCTCTTCAAAAAGCCAGAGAATTAGGGATAGTAAAAATAATTATTGATTATAGCGGTGCATTTCTGGAATTAGAAAAGGAATTGAAGGATAAATATAATCTTGACAATGTTATAGTAGTTGAAAATAGCTTGGGAAATGACTCTAGAAAGCAAGTGCTTAGTGCTGCAGCTCTGTACCTAAATAGCAGTTTCTTTACGGGTGCTACGATAGCAGTCGGATGGGGGACTACCCTACGCGAACTTTGCGAGTTTATACAGCCTTCAGAAGCAAAAGAACTTCTTTTTACTCCAATTATTGGAGGGCACAGCATCACTATGTCACAGGTTCATTCTTCTTCAATAGCAGCGGAAATGGCTCACAAAGCAGGGGGACGTTCAATTTCTATTAACGCGCCTGCACTTGTGAAAAGTAAACAGGAAAAGGAGTTATTTTTACAAAACTCATCAATTCGTTCTGTAATTGAAAAAATGAAAAAAGCTGACATTGCTGTTTTTAGTCTGGGAAATCCTATGTTTTCCTCAAGCAGTATTCACAAAGTAGAGTATTTTTCAAAGGAAGATTTGTTAGAAATGAAAGAAAACGGAGTGGTTTGTGATTTTGTTTCAGTTGCCTTTTTGGATATTGACGGGAAAGAGCGTTGCAAACATATAGCCGACCGCGGAATTGGGATTAGCATGGAGGATTTGTTAAACATTCCAAAGAAAATCTGCGTTGTTGAGGGAAAAGATAAACATGCTTCTGTCCTTGCGGCTTTGAAGGCGGGGTATATAGAT
>JANWJP010000104.1 GCA_025451895.1 Robertmurraya sp. | reverse complement strand
TTCATTTCAAAACCGAAAAATGTGAAAGCAAAATATGAAAATGGAATGCTTACGATTCACATTCCAAAGCAAAACTTGCGGCGGAATCAGCGTTATGTTATCGATATAGAGTAAGAGTAAAAATAAAAACCACGGTCTTTTTGAAGTGACCCCTGTCAAGTAGACAGGAATAAAAAAGCACACTTATGCAGTCTGAGTCCTATATTCATAAGGACTCAGGCTATTTAATTTCTTTTGGAAACGTTGGTGGTTATAAAAACGAATGTATTTGTGTACGGTATCCTTGACCTCTCTGGCCTTGCGAAAAGAGTGCAGATTAAAACACTCTGCTTTGAAATGGCTGAAGAAGTTCTCCATGCTGGCATTGTCTAAACAGTTTCCTTTTCTGGACATACTGGCTTTTATATTGTATCTTTTAAGTAAGTTGTTGTATTGACGGGATGTATACTGGAATCCTTGATCACTATGCAGGAGGAGTCTATTTACATTCCGTTTTTTTATGGCCTTTTTTAGCGTATCAAGCACCAGTTTGATGTCATTTCTGGGACTAATATGGTAGGCAACAATTTCATTATTGTATAGGTCTTTAATGGCAGACAAATAAAGCTTTTGTCCATTAAAAATCAAATATGTAATATCTGTCACCCACTTCTCGTTTGGTTTTGACGCGTGAAATTCCCTGTTTAGATGATTGTCCGAAATGACATAAGGCTCTTTCTTCCCATAATAAGGCCGTTTCTTCCGAATCACCGCACGAATTCCCATCTCTTTCATCAACCTTTGTACACGTTTATGGTTGATATTCAGTTTGTATGTTCTCTTAAGCCAGACTTTGACTCTCCGATACCCGTAGATTCCTTTCAGTTTTTTATGGCACTCCTCGATTTTTTTCTTTAACTGCTCGTCTTCTAATTGCTTTTGAGAAGGGTGTTTCTGCCGTTTTACCCAATTGTAATATCCACTTCGAGACACGCCTGCAATCTTACATAATTCTTGAATAGAAATGAGGTTATCAGCCATTTCATGAATGATGGAGAACTTCTTATGAGTTGGTACGGTTTCCATTCCCCCTTTCACATTTTTAAGAGCTTTTTTAGCATCTCTACTTCCGCCTCAAGACGCTTGATTTTCGTTTCAGGATCTTCTGGACGAGTTCTCGGTCTCCCTTTTCCTGGTCCTTTTGCCTTCCCGCGTTTTTCCTCCAGACCTTTCATTCCTTCTTTGTCATAGTGTTCTACCCATCGACGTACCATGGTATGATCAATCCCTAACTCTTTAGCCACCGATTTGTAGCCCATGCCCTCTTTTTTATATAGATCCACAGCTTTCTTTTTAAACTTTACATCATATGTTTTTCGTATTTTCCCCATAGAAAAAATCCCCTCCATAGTAGACAGATTAATGTGCTTTCTTTTTTCTGTCTACTATAAGGGGATCATATCACCTTCCCAACCGGTATTTTTAAATAAAAGATGATATATTGATGAGTAAACGAAGGAGAAGGAGCCATACTATATGGCACGCCGTCAATCAATTCCCATTGTCCGTCCCATTTCAGATAATCTTCATACGTGTAGTTGTGATTTGGAAACTCTGGAGTTTTCACCGCGCCTTCACTTCATTTGCTTTTTGTATCCATTATATCATGCCGCCAAAGATTATTCTTTGGCCGTGGATTGAAGCCGTGTTAGCGGATTTGATCCTTGTTATATTACGTTATTTGTTTTTAACCACTCTTCAAATAGCTTGCTTCCGACTTCATAAGATAAATCATCTGCATCAATAGTAAAAATCTTGTAACCATATTTTTCATGGTAATCATATTGATCTAATATTTTTTGAACTAATGTAGTATCTTGTTCATGATCTAAAAAAAACACCCACTTATTTTCATTCTGAATTTTATATGCGACTGCTTCTAAGTCAACATTGTTCTCATAATATCCTAAATGAAGATGCTGATTGGGATCAAATTTCACGCTTATCCACTCCCTGCAATTGATTACCATCTTAATGCACCAACCACATTTTTCGGTTCTGCATCTCTAAACTCCTTGATCATGTCCAAATAATCGTTAATATTTTCAACCGTTGCATCCCTTCCTTCGAATTCCAAAATAAAAGCTGCTATATAGCGCCAAACATTAGGGCCTGTCCATGATGATAATGGTATATTGTACAAATCTTCCCAAACATGCCGAAAATCCATTTGAAGATGAAACTTTGAGCGAATCTCTAAACTTTGTTCAAGCGTTTTCGTACGGTGTCTCCATATTTCTGCCCTACCTTCTTCAACTCCAAGAAACCAAATCGGGGCATTGACATTTCCATAGCCAATACAATTATACAAACATGATTGAATGTTTCATTTTTTTGCACGTACACCAATTGATGGAACACTTCTTGCCACGATAAATATCCGAAATGAACACCGCTTGGCAGTTTTCTGTCTTCCATCACCTTTTTAGCAATCATAATCACTTCTGGTTCCGTTCCTAATAAGAGCAAAAACTTTGGCGTCTGTCCTTTACCCTTTAGTAAATCACTCGCTTCTCGCTCCAATTGATCGTCTGATGATAAAGGACTATGGTATTTCACTTCGATTCCTATGATCAAATGATCAAATTCAAGTAAAACATCGATTTCACTTCTTTCTCCCTTGACCCAAAACTTAACCTTATCCCCTATAAACTCGTCTTTTTGCATCTCCAAACCATTTATGAACACCGTTTGAGCGGTTTGAGAAAAAAATACAGCCTTGCTTAAAATCGGCTTAATCCCTTTGTGAAAAGGGAGATAACGCGACGTACCAAATACGTTCGCTGTCAGCTGATCTTCAAGCCGCTCGCTTAAATTCGAACCTTCCGATGATATTTTTCCATGTATTTCAGCTAACAAACTTTCTCTCCCCTGTCTGTGCCCATACATGCGACAAGTGACAGGATCCGCGTGCAACGAAGCTTCTCCTGTCGCACTCTAATTTTTTAATTGCTTCTCATAACACTTCTTCATCACAACAGATAAATCCGGGTTAATCAAGTCTTGCCCAAGACGTTTTCGTTCCTGACACAGCTTTTCTTCAAGAGGTGACAACAGACACTAAAACTATTTCTCTCAACTATATACGTCCCCAACATGAACAGCTACATATTGGAACTCGCCATGTTTGTCTTGGTTGATGGTAGAATAATGATGCCATTTCAATTGATATCTCCCTTTAATAAAGATCGGCGCATCACGGTTTTCTTTCGTCCCTGCTGATGCACGTTCCTGCCATTTTAACTCCCCGGTGATGATCCGGTTTTCATGAATGCGAAACTCGCAGTCCACCGTATTTGGTCGCATCGGCTCGGTCCAATACAAATGGTCATTCGTTAGCAACACAACGATCCCGTATACATTCCTTCTCCCCATCGTTATTCGTTCTAACTTTTCCACTTGCGCCAAAAAATCATAACGACCCTGATCCTGAGCACCGTGGTGCTTCAATTCAATCGTTTGCCCGTTTTGCTTTATCGTGACCCGAGCGAGCTTGTTCATTAAACAAATCGCGTATTGGCGCCCACTTTCCGGTTCTTCCACCCACAAATCGATCAGATAATCATGAAAGCGTTTGTTCTCCTCGACGCGGAACTTTTCTTGAAGCTGAAATTTTAATGACTGTTTAAAAGCTTCTTTTGAAGCAAAAAATCGATACTTTTGCGATAGGCGTTCCAATTCCTCGTGAATAGAAAACATCATTTTCCTCCTTCCCCTATCTATAGCGTACTGTCAAAAATTTTTTAATGAAAAACTGTAAAACCCTTGGTATTAATGAACTTAAGGACAAAAAGTGTTCTCCCCCCTTTGTGAGAGGAGATTAACATCATTTTCCCGCTGAGGCTTTACATTGAGTGATGAGCATGATAGGCTATAAAGCCTTACGCAACAAGGATTGCTGCGTCTTTGCGTAAAGAATCATGCTCGTGGAGGCTCAATGTCAAGCCTTCAATTTTCGGAGAGTTTTCATAAATCTTTTGACGTTACCATCTATAGTTGCTACCCGATCGCCATGTTGCAAGTTCAGCCAATCGACTTCGTAAACTTGCATTTCGGATAATTATTGCAACCTTTAAATGTTCCGTATTTCCCTTTCCGAACGATTAGAACACCGCCACATTTTGGACAACGGTTTTGCTGTATATGTTGTTCCGTCTGCTTTTGCTTCGTTCGAATCGCTTGCATGTGCCACTTTTTCATTTCTTTTTCTTGTGTCTTATCTTTGGCAAGCACTGTTTCTAATTTTTGAGCTAAACGTTGCTTTGTTTCCCTATCGATCACTTTTGTTTGGTGTTGCTCGAGCACTTGTTTCAATTGTTTCGGATAAACCACATAAGCATGGGCAAAATGAGCATTTGATTTAAACTTTGCCCGCGGCAAAAACACGACAACCGAGTGAATCGGAATATGCGCAAACTCCTCCCCAAGCCAGTCTCTTAACGCCTTGATATGCCCTTTGTTCTGCAAAATAGGATTAAGAAATTTTTCTTTTCGTTTATAAATGACTTGCGTCCAATATTTTGACGTTTCATCTCCGAAAATCCAGCCGCTGTAATTTTTCGTTTCGATGACAAACAGGCCTTGATCGGAAAGGATAATATGATCAATTTGCGAAGTTGAACCGTCTTGTTTTGGAATATACAGGTTATGAAAAGCTTTGTATTTTCCGGATGATGTTGCTTCTATCTTTTTAATTGCTTTACGGACTTTATATTCTCCATACGATCCGATCCATTCCGCTTCTTTTGACTTGATCCATCTTGCCAGCAAAACAAGCAAGACCAAAAGAAGCAATGTATAGAAAAGACCCATATTCACAATTCCCCTCCCCGCCCCCAAATGTTATTGTTACAAACTGCTCAATCGACTTCTTTCAATTCTTATCGTATTGTCTTTTCCGTCTAGCATATCGGCACGTTTGCTGCCGTAAATGCGAAGCCACGGGGAACTTTTGACCGCTTTCAAGGACAGCCGTGCCGTTCCACGAATCTGTTCTTTTTCGATATCCACGCACTCGAGAAATTCGTCCCAGTAGACGATGGCAATGATTTGGTTGTAGTCGCTTAATTGCTTTTGCCCGCAAATAAAGGCAAAGATTAATGTTTTTTCTTTATTTCCTTGATGAATCTTAGTAATTTCTTCGATCTCATTGTCGCTAAACGAAAAAGACCAAGTGAAATCCTTGGAACCTGATGGAGTGGTATGGTACTTCGTATAAATGATATAACTCGCTTTATTCGTCGAGACTTCGTATATTTGCCGGTTATCGTTTTCTTTTTCAAACAAAGCCGGTGCAAGTCCCCCGTTGACCAACGCAGAAAGCAACGCCCCGTAATAGTAATCCGCTTTGCAAATCGTTGTCATCATGATCCTCTTCCTTATTCCTAAATCAAAAATCTCATTTAATTCGATTGTACCAACATTTATAGAAAAATGTTGTCGAATGTTATAAAATCATTTACAAATTTCCTATGCATAATTAACTAATATACCGACTGAAAATTCAGACGACTGAAACAAAAAGCTATCCATTAGCATAGGGTAGCTTTCTCCTTTAGTGGGTAACAACAGGTACCAAGCCAATACAAGAATAACACCATTAAAAAACGCTTTACCAGCTTTTTATTAAACAATTGGTCGTATCCAATCGTTATACATTTCACTCCACATGCAAAATATTGTTTGAAATCACTTTATTTCCTCCCATAATGTATACGTTCTCGCTCTCTGTTAAATTCTTCATGCAACTTCCCTTGTTCGTATTCCATCAAATAATTTAGTGTCTGCTCAATAGTTGCTATTTTCATTGTTATTAATATATCGGAAGAAGTATCCGCATCATCTAATAATGTTCTCTTGTATTTCAGGAGCTAGCTGATGCCAAGCACTGCCCCTTCCTACTCATCTTTTACCCTTTTATGAACTTCTTCTTCCGTTAGGTCAAATATATGTGCAATCTCGGCAATGCTCATTCCTTTTGCAATCATTTTCGCATCATTTCTCGCTCTTTTTGCTTAGCTCCTTCACGTTTTCCCTTTTGTTCATACGAAATCAACAATTCCAACACTTGCTCTTTTTCTTTCGTTTCCATTTGATTCACCTCGTTTCGTAATCGTTGTTCTTCTTCATCCGACAATTTCACATATGTTTCAAAAAAGCCATTAACAGCCTCTGCTTTGCTTCATTCAGTTCTAAACGAACTAACATGCGTAAAAACTGTTTTTTCAACTCGATTCGTTCACTTTCAGTATAACCCATTTTGCTTAACAGTGCAGCGGCGATCGGGTTGTCAATGCGGATGTAATTGCGCCAATTTTGTTTGCGTAGTTCGATGGTAAAAAAAACGGAAGTGAAGGATGTTGCCAAACGGAAGTGGAAGCGTAAACGAAGAGGGTTCGTCGCGGATGGTATCGTAGCTGAAAACGGCAATCGGAACGACATTTGTGCGGTATTTCTCAAACAAGCGGCTGAAGTAAATGAACATCCGTTCAGGAAACGACGGCTGCACATAGCTTTGGTTTTCAATATGAACGATAATCAGCCCATTTTCTCCTTTCA
>JANWJP010000103.1 GCA_025451895.1 Robertmurraya sp. | reverse complement strand
TCATTCACCGTGATATTAAACCGCAAAATATTTTGATTGATGAAAATGGGACTGTGAAAATAACGGATTTTGGAATTGCGTTGGCATTAAGTGCAACAAGCATCACACAGACGAATTCGGTCCTCGGCTCTGTTCATTATCTGTCTCCGGAACAAGCAAGGGGCGGGATGGCCAACAGGAAGTCAGATATTTATTCCCTGGGAATTGTAATGTTTGAATTATTGACAGGCAGGCTTCCGTTCTCGGGAGAATCCGCCGTTTCAATTGCTTTAAAGCATTTGCAATCTGTTACACCTTCTGTACGCCGCTGGAATCCTTCCATTCCCCAAAGTGTAGAAAATATTGTAATTAAGGCGACGGCGAAGGATCCTTTTCACCGTTACGAAAGTGCCGAGGAAATGGAGAATGATTTGCGAACAGCCCTTGATCCGGAGAGAATCAATGAGAAAAAACTTGTGTTTCCGGAGGATACGGATGCAACAAAGGCGATTCCTGTCATTACAGAGGATTATAGCCTGAAGGATTTAGGGGATACCCGTGTCCACGGCAAAAATAATCCGGCAACAAATAAAGACAAGGAAACAACGGGAGGCGCAAACGCCGGGAAAAGAAAAAAAGGACCCATAATATTAATATCGGTCTTTATTACCCTGGTTATGCTGACGATATTAGCTTTGACTGTTCTTCCGGGAATACTCGGCCCGAAAGATATAGAGGTTCCTGATTTATACGGCCTTGCAGTCAAACATGCTGAAAAAGAATTAAAGGATGCAGGATTTGTCATTGGAGAAAAGATAGAACTTACCAATGATGAAGTAAAAGAGGGGCATGTGATCCGGACTGACCCGAGGGCAGGCAGAATGGTTAAGGAAGGAACAACCATCGATATTTATGTCAGTCTCGGCAAAAACAGATTTGAGTTGGCCGATTATAAAGACCGCTCTTATTCTGATGTGTTTAAACTTTTAGCGGATAAGAATTTTAAAGATATCAGAAAAAATGAAGTCTTTCACGATTCAGATCCCGGTACAATCATAGAGCAGTCGATTCCGGCCGGCGAGAAAGTTGTTCCTGAGGATACGATAATTGAATTTACGGTCAGCAAAGGCCCGGAAGTGATAAAACTCAGGGATTTGACAGGTTACAATCAAAAAGCTCTTAACGATTATGCAGATGAAACCGGTCTTGTCATTGATGTGATTGAAGAACGATACTCGGAAACAGTGGACAAGGGACTCGTGATTTCCCAGGAGCCTGAAGCAGGAACAGAACTTCATAAAGGAGATAAAGTCGAAGTCATCCTATCAAAAGGAAAATCGAATCTTCCTTTTAAACCCTATCCTTATGAATTTATTATCCCTTATGAACCTTCCGAAGAAGGGAAAGAGCAGGTCGTGCAAATCTATATTGGCGATGTGAACAGGGATATTGATGAACTGGCGGAAGAATTTAAGATTAGGAAAAACACAACGAAAAAAGTTGAATTTTTAATTGCTCCGGATTCATCGGCATATCTCCGCGTTGTCCGGGACGGTAAGGTGATTAGGGAAGAGAAGTTTAATTACTCTGTGAATTGACCGGTGGTATGAAGGAGGGCTGCTATGCATGAAGGTAAAATTGTTAAAGCTTTAAGCGGGTTTTATTATGTACTGACAGATCAGAATGAAATTATTGAATGCCGCGGAAGAGGAGTTTTTCGTAAACATAAAATAACTCCCCTTGTCGGCGACTATGTTGTTTTTCAATTGGAAAGCGGGCAAAAAGGTTATATTCTGGAAGTGAAGGAACGAAAGAATATGCTTATCAGGCCGCCGATTAGCAATGTGGACCAGGCCATTCTCGTCTTTTCCGCGACTGAACCTGATTTCAGCCCTTCACTTCTTGACCGGTTTTTAGTGCTGATTGAGTCCAATTGTATAAAACCAGTCATTTGCATTACAAAAATAGATCTTTTAGATGAAGACGAATTGGCGAAAATAAAAAGGTATGCAAATGATTATGAAAATGCCGGATATCCGGTCCTGTTAACTTCTGCCGAAACGGGCGAAGGAATAGAAAAAGTAAGAGAATATTTGAAAGGAAAAACATCTGTATTTGCCGGACAATCCGGTGTGGGAAAGTCCTCTATGTTAAATGCTCTCCGGCCTGAATTGGAGTTAAAAACAGCGGATATTTCCTCTCATTTGGGACGGGGAAAACATACGACCCGCCATGTGGAATTAATTGAAATAGACGGCGGGCTGGTGGCTGACACACCGGGTTTCAGTTCATTGGATTTTCAATCGCTCAATGCGGAGGATTTGGATTCCTGTTTTCCGGAAATGGCCCGGTTGAGCAATCAATGCAAATTCAGAGGCTGCCTTCATATGGGAGAACCGCAATGTGCCGTCAAAAAAGCGGTCGAAAAAGGCGAAATTCCACAATATCGCTATGACCATTATCAATTATTTTTGCAGGAAATTAAAGACAGAAAGCCGAGGTATTAAAAAATGATTAAAATTGCACCATCGATTTTATCAGCAGATTTTTCCAGATTAGGCGCGGAAATTAAAGATGTCGAACAAGGAGGGGCAGATTGGATTCATGTTGACGTAATGGATGGCCATTTTGTCCCGAATATAACGATCGGACCGCTGATCGTGGAAGCGATCCGCCCTGTGACCAAACTGCCGCTTGATGTTCATTTGATGATTGAAAATCCCGAGCGATATATTGATGCGTTTGCAAAGGCGGGCGCCGATTACATTACGGTTCATGTGGAGGCTTGCAAGCATCTTCACCGCACGATATATCAGATCAAAGAAGCCGGTGTGAAAGCGGGGGTAGTCCTGAACCCGTCAACTCCGGTAGAAATGATTCAACATATTATAGAAGATATCGATATGGTTCTGCTTATGTCCGTTAATCCCGGATTCGGCGGACAAAAGTTTATTCCGTCTGTTTTGCCGAAGATAAAGAAAGTAAAAGAGATGGCTGTTGCAAAAGGAGCAGACATTGAAATTGAAATAGACGGCGGCGTAAATGAACAAACAGCAAAACTTTGCGTTGAAGCCGGTGCAACTGTGCTTGTGGCAGGTTCAGCTGTATTTAACGAAGAAAACCGCCGTGAAGCAATTCAAAAATTGCGCGGCTAATTCATACTAAAAAGGAAAGGGTCAGCTGAACAGGCTGGCTTCTTTCTATTCTTGAAATTCAACGGTTTTTACAATTTTTTAAAAAAGAGGAGTGTACTATGATCATCAATATTCTTGCCGGCGGACCACCTTATTTACTTCCTTCTTTGCTAAATTACAATGGGAAAGAAGTTGTCTGGGTTGGTGTGGACAGAGGGGTTTTCACGCTCCTTTCCCAAAATTTGAAACCAGTTCATGCATTCGGGGATTTTGACTCTGTTACTGAAGAAGAATATCAATTAATTCAAAAGGAAATTGAGACTGTTCACGTTTTTCGGCCTGAAAAGGACGAGACGGATCTTGAACTTGCCCTCAATTGGGCCTTGCAGGAAAAACCGGACAAAATAAGGATTTTTGGCGCCACCGGCGGAAGAGCGGATCATTTTATGGCCAATATTCAGCTTCTTATCAAACCCGTTTTAGAAGGGAATCATGTTCCAATCAAAATCATAGATAAGAAAAATGTGGTTTTCAGCAAAGGTCCGGGAGCCTACACAATAAAAAAGCGGGATGACATGAAATATATTTCTTTTGTGCCTGTTACCCCTCTGGTTAAAAAGCTGACTTTAACCGGATTTAAATATCCGCTCACAAATCGTACTGTCTCTTTCGGCTCAACGCTGTGCATAAGCAATGAACTTATTTGTGATGAGGGTACTTTTTCGTTTTCTGACGGCATATTAATGGTGATAAGGAGTTCTGATTAAAAATCCTTATCCGAAAAAGTACTTAATTCATTTTATTGAATATGATATTAAGGCGATGAATATTGAAGCTGTATCGTTGAGATGATGAGGAGGGACATGATGAAATTTTATACCATTAAACTGCCGAAGTTTTTGGGCGGTCTTGTCCGCGCGATGCTGGGGGCGTTTAAAAAAGGCTGAGAATATGTAAACAACGCCCGTTCCCGATACTTTCCTTCATTATTGGCTCAATTGTTGATTATTTGGTCATGCGGTTTATGCTATCTTTCAAAAACTTTTCACAAAAAAGGTGAGAAGTTTATATTTTTTGATGAGGCATCTTTACCGCAGCCGTTAATTAAGGAAAGAGCATCCCGCCGGGCCGGATGCTCTTGGTCGTTTTAAAGCGGTTCTGCCGCAAAAATTAATAATCCGGCAGAAAAGAAAATGAGCGGACAGGCGCCGCTCTTTTATTTTTTATACACGTTCCACTTTACCTGATTTAAGTGCTCTTGCAGAAACCCAAACACGCTTGGGTTTGCCGTTTACAAGAATACGCACTTTTTGAAGATTAGCTCCCCATTTGCGCTTGGTAGCATTCATCGCATGGGAGCGTGAATTTCCGGTTGATGTTTTCTTACCAGTGATCACACATTTACGCGGCATGTTCTTTCCCTCCTTATTACAAAAAGCATGGAGCTTCCTCCGTGCCGTTAATGGCCGGTCAAATTTACATTATAAAAAATGCGAAAAACAAAAATGCTTTTCAACCATTAAAAGATACTTTAATAATTTACCATATAAGTGATTGAAATGCAATAGATGCAAAGATGATTCAAGAAATTTACCTTGACATATACTAAGAAAGAATGTTCTTATAATAAGAGCAGGCTATTATAGTTTAAAGTGTGTCTTTTAAAATCAAATTGCTTATAGTAAAATAATTTTAGCTTTAGGACAATTCCAAAGGGGGAACGGTTAATGTCTATTGAAATTAAAACGAAATACGGGCAAATCGATATTTCCAACGATGTCATTGCCACAGTGGCAGGCGGAGCTGCCGTTGAATGCTACGGCATTGTCGGAATGGCTTCAAAACAACAAATTAAAGATGGTATTGCAGAAATTTTGCGCAAAGAAAATTTTACCCGCGGAGTGATCGTTCGCCAGGAAGATGATCAGGTACATATTGATATGTATATCATTGTCAGTTATGGAACGAAAATCTCCGAGGTGGCCCATAATGTGCAGCAACAAGTAAAATATATCCTTAAAAAAACTTTGGGGATAAATATAGATTCGGTAAATATTTATGTTCAAGGTGTTCGTGTAACGAACCCTTAGTGTGTGAGGAGGAAATTTTGTGTCTATCGAGATTTTAGACGGAAAGAGATTTGCTGAGATGATATTCCAGGGAGCAGCCCGTTTGTCAGCAAATGCAAAATATGTTGATTCATTGAATGTGTTCCCTGTTCCGGATGGGGATACAGGCACCAATATGAACCTGTCAATGACATCCGGGGCAAAAGAAGTAAAGAAGAATGTCCAAGCTCATATCGGAAAAGTCGGTCTTGCTTTGTCAAAAGGTTTATTGATGGGAGCAAGAGGAAACTCCGGTGTCATTTTATCGCAGATTTTCCGCGGTTTTGCAAAATCTATTGAGCAAAAGTCTGTTGTAGACGGCAAAGCGTTTGCAGCAGCGTTTGAAGCCGGCGTCCAAACTGCCTATAAGGCGGTCATGAAACCTGTCGAAGGCACCATTCTGACCGTTGCTAAAGATTCAGCAAGGAAGGCAGTCGAATCGGCAAAGAAAAACAAGGACATTGTTAAAATAATGGAAGATATTGTGAAGGAAGCAAGGGCTTCATTGCAGCGGACTCCTGATTTGCTCCCGGTGCTCAAAGAAGTCGGGGTAGTGGACAGTGGAGGACAGGGTCTTGTTTTTGTGTATGAAGGCTTCCTCGCTGAATTAAAAGGTGAAAAGATTACCGAAGCCGATGTGGCGGTTCCGACTATGGAGGAACTGGTCAGTGCCGAACACCATAAGAGCGTTCAGGGACAATTGGATGCTGAAGATATTGAGTTCGGCTATTGTACAGAATTCATGGTTCGATTTGAAGATGAAAAGACAGCTGTTCACCCTTTTTCTGAAGAGAAATTCCGCAATGATCTCAGTAAATTCGGAGACTCTCTTTTAGTAGTGGCCGATGACGATGTGGTGAAAGTGCATATTCATTCTGAGAAGCCGGGAGAAGTCCTCACTTATGGACTGAAATATGGAAATCTTATTAATATTAAGATTGAAAATATGAGAGAGCAGCATTCCGCGATTGTGGAGAAGGATCAAAAAACTCCCGCTGATATGACGTCCAAGAAAGAACAGCAGCTTGAATACGGCATCATCACTGTGTCCATGGGAAGCGGAATTGCCGATTTGTTCCGCAGCATCGGCGCACATGAAGTGATTGAAGGCGGGCAAACGATGAATCCGAGTACGGAGGATTTTATCAAAGCTATTGAAAAGATTAATGCGGAAAAGATCATTATTCTGCCGAATAATAAAAACATTATTATGGCTGCAGAACAAGCGGCAGAGGTTTCCGGAAGAAATGTGGCTGTCGTCCCTTCCAAGACTGTGCCGCAGGGGATGTCAGCATTGCTTGCATTTAACCCTACAGCTGATTTAGAGTCGAATAAATCAGAAATGACTGAAGCCATGAAATATGTAAAAACCGGCCAGATTACTTTCGCTGTGCGTGATACAACATACAATGGCATGGAAATTAAGAAAGATGACTTCATGGGAATTTATGACGGAAATATTATCGTTAAAGATGAGAATTATCTGAATGCCGCCAAAAATCTTCTGAAAGAAATGATAGACGAAGATTCGGAAATTTTGACAATTCTAAAAGGGGAAGACGCCTCTGATGAGGATGTCGAGGCATTGGTTGAATATGTTGAAAGTGAATTTGCAGATGTTGAAATAGAAGTACATGATGGAAATCAACCGTTGTATGCTTTTATTTTTGCCATTGAGTAACTGAAACCGACATGAAAGCATGGTGAAAACCTTTTTTGCCATGCTTTTTTTATGGTACAGTTTCAGGCCTATCATTTCTGGAAGGAGGGGTGTCGGCGCTGGGGCATCTTGACTGCTCCTTGAGTGCCTTTAATATTGAGTGAGAAACTTAAAGAAACGGTAACTGCAGTAAAAGGGATTGGAGAAGAGACCGCCGGAGCATTAACAGAACTTAATATCTATACAGTAGAAGATCTTCTCGAGCATTTCCCGTTCCGTTATGAGGATTACCGTCTGCGTGATTTATCGGATGTCAGGCATGATGAACGAATCACTGTCGCAGGGAAGATACAAAGTGAACCGGTTCTTCAGTATTATGGGAGAAAACGCTCCCGGCTGACGGTAAAGCTTTTAATCAGCGACCGTTTTTTAATTCAAGCCGTTTTTTTTAACCAGCCCTATTTAAAAAACAAACTACAGTTAAACGGGGTTATCACAGTTACGGGAAAATGGGATCAATACAGACGCACGATTACTGTTTCAGAGTCCAAGGTCGGTGAGGTTGAAAGAAAAAAAGAACTTGAACCCGTCTATCATGTGCGAGGAACATTGACTGTAAAGGGATTGCGAAGATTGATTGGGCTGGCGTTAAAACAGTTTGGAGGTGACATTGACGAAACTCTTCCGCCGGCATTGCTTTCAAGGTACAGATTATTAAGCCGCCGCGAAGCGTTTCGCGCCATTCACTTCCCGAAAAACCAGGAAGATATAAAGCAGGCCCGCAGAAGGCTTGTTTATGAGGAATTTCTCCATTTTCAGCTGAAGATGCAGGGATTGAGAAAATTCGAACGGGAACATTCAAAAGGGATAGCCATTAAATATGACTTGCAGGATTTAAAAAGATTCATCAAAAATCTTCCTTTTTCCTTGACAGATGCTCAAAAGAGGGTTGTAAATGAAATTCTGAAGGATATGAAATCCCCCTTCAGAATGAACCGTCTGCTTCAGGGGGATGTCGGCTCCGGAAAAACAGTTGTGGCAGCGATTGCTCTTTATGCCGCTGTAAGCGCAGGTTTTCAGGGTGCATTAATGGTTCCCACAGAAATTTTGGCTGAGCAACATGCTGAATCTATACAAAAACTGTTTGAACCCTTTGCGGTAAATTGTGAGCTTTTAACAAGTTCAGTAAAGGGAAAAAAGCGCAAAGAACTGCTTGAACAACTGCAAAAGGGAGATATTCAAATATTAATTGGCACCCATGCCCTCATTCAGGATGAGGTGAATTTCCATCGTCTCGGCCTTGTCATCACAGATGAGCAGCATCGCTTCGGGGTTGAACAGCGGAGAATTCTGCGTGAAAAAGGGGAAAACCCTGATGTGCTTTTTATGACGGCTACCCCGATACCAAGGACGCTCGCCATCACTGTTTTCGGTGAAATGGATGTTTCCGTCATAAATGAGATGCCGGCAGGAAGAAAGCAAATAAAAACCTTCTGGGTGAAGGATGAAATGCTTGACCGTGTTCTCGGTTTCATGGAAAAAGAACTGCAAAAGGGCAGGCAGGCCTATGTCATTTGTCCGTTGATTGAGGAATCAGATAAATTGGATGTGCAAAATGCCATTGATGTTCATACCGCACTTGTAACATATTTCAGGGACCGGTATAAAATCGGACTTATGCACGGTCGTTTGCCCGGGGAAGAAAAGGATGCCGTAATGAAGGCGTTCAGTGCCAATGAACTGCAAGTGCTTGTTTCAACGACGGTCGTTGAAGTAGGGGTAAATGTTCCTAATGCAACGATGATGGTCATATATGATGCAGAGCGCTTCGGTCTGGCGCAGCTTCATCAACTCCGCGGCCGGGTGGGCCGGGGAAGTGAGCAGTCTTATTGCATTCTTCTTGCCAACCCAAAGACGGACGTTGGCAGGGAAAGAATGAAAATTATGACGGAAACGAATGACGGTTTCCTTTTGAGTGAAAGAGACTTGGAATTGAGGGGTCCCGGTGATTTTTTCGGGAAAAAGCAAAGTGGTGTACCGGAATTCAAGCTTGGAGACCCGGTTCACGATTTCAGGATTTTGGAAACTGCAAGAAATGACGCAGCCATATTAATAGAGTCGCCTGTTTTTTGGAATGGAGAAGAATATGCCTCTCTCAGGGGTGTTTTGGAGCAATCCGGTATTTTAAAAGGGGGAAAACTGGACTGAGGTTCATGTATCAACCCTTTGGGAGTTTCTTATAAAAAACTGTCTTGCAATCTGTTATTACAAATTATATACTACTATTAGTACCTAGTCATAATATCTTGAACGGTGTGGTAATCATGAAAAGAAGTAAAAAACAACGGCAGATCGAATTAAAGGAGACCATTAAAGAGAATCCTTTTATTACCGATGAGGAACTTGCCGAGAAATTTGAAGTCAGTGTGCAAACGATTCGGCTCGATCGCCTTGAATTGTCGATACCTGAACTGAGGGAACGAATTAAATATGTTGCCGAAAGGAACTTTGAGGATCAAGTCCGATCCCTTCCAATAGACGAAGTAATTGGTGAGATTATCGATATGGAGCTGGATAAATCGGCAATATCGATACTTGATATTAAAAAAGAACATGTTTTTAAACGAAATAAGATTGCCAGAGGGCATCATTTATTCGCCCAGGCCAATTCCCTTGCCGTAGCTGTCATCAATGATGAACTCGCTTTGACGGCCAAAGCGCAAATTCGCTTTACCCGTTCAGTCAAAGAGAATGAAAGGGTCGTTGCCAAGGCAAAAGTGTTAAAAATTGACGAAAAACACGGCCGGACACTCGTAGAGGTAAACAGTTACGTGAATAACGAATTGGTGTTTACCGGCGAATTTGAAATGTACCGCTCGCAGCAAAAGCACAGCTGATATTTGTAAGGGTATCTTTCAGTAAAAACACAATTGTTTATCGGCAATTTTGATTTTTATAAAGACTTCTGTTTCAGAGGTTTTCCCTGACAAGTTTACAGAATCATTCACAAACAACAAAAGGAACAAAATAAGAACTAAGGAATGAGACTACATGAAAATAGCAATTGATGCGATGGGGGGAGACCATGCCCCCAAGGAAATTGTTTTAGGTGCGATGAAAGCATCACGTGCCTTTTCTGATTTGCAGATCATTCTTGTAGGCCGTGAAAATGAAATTAAAAAATATTTAACGGATGAAGAACGAATTTCCATTGTCCACACGGAAGAGGTTATTCTCGGTACAGATGAACCGGTCAGAGCTGTCAGAAGAAAAAAGAATTCATCAATGGTCGTGGCGGCAAAGCTCGTTAAAGACGGCGAGGCTGACGGTTGTATTTCGGCGGGGAATACAGGGGCATTAATGGCAGCCGGCTTGTTTGTCGTCGGAAGAATCCCCGGCATTGACAGACCTGCCCTGGCCCCCACATTGCCAACCCTTGACGGAAAAGGTTTTGTTCTCCTGGACGTAGGGGCCAATGCCGAGGCAAAGCCGGACAATCTGTTGGAAAATGCAATCATGGGTTCTGTTTATGCAGAGAAGGTTCGCGGTATTGACAACCCCCGTGTCGGCTTGTTGAACATCGGAACAGAAGAGCAAAAAGGAAATGAATTGACTAAACAGGCTTATGAGCTTTTGAAGGCGAGCAAGCTGAATTTTATTGGAAATGTGGAAGCAAGGGACCTTCTTGACGGTGTGGCTGATGTTGTGGTTACCGACGGATTTACAGGCAATATGGTTTTAAAAACCCTTGAAGGGACAGCCTTGTCCATTTTTAAAATGCTGAAAAAGGCTCTTACTTCCAGCGTCAAATCCAAACTTGCAGCGGCTGTTTTAAAGCCTGATTTAAAACAGCTTAAAGCGCAAATGGATTATTCTGAACACGGGGGGGCAGGATTGTTCGGACTAAAGGCTCCGGTTGTGAAAGCTCACGGTTCTTCAGATGCAAATGCCATATACAACGCAATCAGGCAAACCCGTGAGATGATTCATAAACAGGTTCCGGAAACGATCCAAAAGACACTCGAAATGAATTAGTCTGCATCTCTCCTTTTTTGGAAAGGATAGAACAGGAAGATTCATTTTTTTGGAAGGAACTTTGCTGAAAACATAAAAATATTTGATGAACAAAGGGGAGTTTCGATGGGTAAAATTGCATTTGTATTTCCGGGACAAGGTTCCCAAACGGTTGGCATGGGAAAAAAACTTGCTGAAGCGCATGATTTTGTTCAGTCCTATTTTAAAGAGGCAGATGATAAATTGGGATTTTCCCTGTCTGAACTTATTTTTGAGGGTCCTCAGGAAGAACTGACACTGACAATTCATGCACAACCGGCATTGCTGACAACAAGTATCGCTATTCTGGAACTGTTTAAAAGAGCAGATATTGCTCCGGATTATGTGGCGGGGCACAGTCTTGGAGAATACACGGCATTGGTTGCCTCCGGAGCGATTTCCTTTGCGGATGGTGTTTATGCAGTTCGGAAACGGGGAGAGTTTATGGAGGAAGCGGTGCCGAACGGGGAAGGAACCATGGCGGCAGTTCTGGGGCTGGAAAGGACCATCTTGCATGAAGTGACGGAAGCAGTCTCCTCTGAAGGTCATCCTGTTCAACTCGCCAATATTAACTGTCCCGGACAAATAGTCATCTCCGGATCCAGAAAAGGAGTGGAGCTTGCGTCAGTTAAAGCGAAAGAGGCAGGTGCCAAAAGAGTTTTGCCTCTTGTTGTAAGCGGTCCGTTTCATTCCCGTCTTATGGAACCCGCCGCAGGAAAACTTCGAACAGTATTAGACAGCATCAGCATAAAAAAAGCAGAAATACCGGTGATTGCCAATGTGTCCGCTTCTGAAATGACAGAACCGGATGATATTAAAGAAAAACTGATCCGGCAATTGTCATCACCTGTGCTCTGGGAAGATTCTGTGCAAAAAATGATAGAGCTGGGTGTGGATACATTTATAGAAATCGGACCCGGCAAGGTATTATCCGGTCTGATTAAAAAAATTGACCGGTCCGTAGAAACTTATTCTGTATCCGATGAAGAAAGTTTCACGGCTGCAGTGAATCGCTTAAAGGAGAGGGTACAATGAAGCTTGAAGGAATGAATGCTTTAGTAACAGGCGCCTCAAGGGGCATTGGCCGGGAAATTGCTTTGGAGCTCGCAAGGCAGGGGGCAAATGTTGCAGTCAACTATGCAGGCAGCGAAGAAAAGGCACGGGAAACTGTTGAAGAAATAAAAAAACTGGGCAGAAAGGCCTTTGCGGTGAGAGCTGATGTCAGTGATGCCGATGCGGTGACCGATATGGTCAAACAAACGATCGACGAGTTTGGCCGCGTGGATATTTTGGTCAATAACGCCGGCATTACAAGAGATAATCTTCTCATGAGAATGAAGGAAGAGGAATGGGATTCGGTTATCAACACAAATTTGAAAGGTGTGTTTCTATGCACGAAGGCGGTTACCCGCCAAATGATGAGACAAAGAAGCGGCCGTATTATTAACGTTGCTTCCATAGTCGGTGTGAGCGGAAATGCCGGTCAGGCAAATTATGTTGCCGCAAAAGCAGGAGTGATCGGCCTGACAAAAACGGCAGCAAGAGAGCTCGCTCCGCGGGGGATTAATGTCAATGCAGTTGCTCCCGGTTTTATAACAACAGATATGACTGACAAGCTTAGCGAAGACATAAAAGCGGATATGTTAAAACAAATTCCGCTTGCCCGTTTCGGAGAACCGGCGGATGTTGCGAAAGTGGTGGCCTTTCTTGCTTCCGAAGATTCAAGCTATATGACCGGTCAGACTTTACATATTGACGGCGGAATGGTCATGTAATTTCTGTGTTTTTCAATTTCCTCCCGGCGGTTTGGAAGGGTTGAAATATGAAAAACTGGAAAAATCATGCCGGGTTCTTTATTACTGATTACAGATCGACTATAATGGCTTGAGGGGAGGTGAACAAGCATGGAAGATATCTTGGAGAAAGTAACAAAAATCATCGTTGATCGACTGGGTGTTGAAGAATCTCAAGTAACCCTTGAAGCATCTTTTAAGGATGATCTCGGTGCAGACTCTTTAGATGTTGTTGAATTGGTTATGGAGTTGGAGGACCAATTTGATATGGAAATTTCCGACGAAGATGCAGAGAAAATTTCAACAGTCGGTGATGCGGTTAACTACATAAAGAGCAACATGTAATTTTTGTTGACTGAATGATTATGAGGCTGTCCTGAGGAGGAATGCTTTCATGCGGGCAATGTCTGTAACGTTGTTAAACGAGACTAATAGCCGTAATGAGTTGCTCCTCCGGGACGGCCTCTTTCTCATGGAAGGCTTTTTTGATTGGCATGTATCCGTTTTACCGGCACGTAAGCTTTTTCGCCGGTTTAACTTTTTTGCGGACAAACAGAATATCATCGTTTGAAATTTTTTTGCGTTTTATCGAATCTTTACGTAAACTTGAAGAGTGGTGTAAATTTTAAGTAAGGTGTAAGGTGGAGGCTATATGAGCAAAACGGACCATGCAAAAATCAGAACCCGGTTCAGGGAGTTTCAGGAGAGAATCGGAATCAAGTTTTCGAATGAAAAACTGTTATGGCAAGCGTTTACCCATTCATCATATGTGAATGAGCATCGCAAAAAGCCCCATGAAGATAATGAAAGACTCGAATTTTTGGGCGATGCGGTATTGGAGTTAACGGTTTCTCATTTCCTTTATAATAAATATCCCATGATGAGTGAAGGGGAATTGACAAAGTTGAGAGCAGCGATTGTATGCGAGCCTTCGTTGGTCACTCTGGCTAATGAACTCTCATTTGGAGACCTCATCTTACTCGGCAAAGGAGAGGAACTAACCGGAGGAAGAACAAGGCCTGCTCTTTTGGCTGATGTTTTTGAAGCATTTATCGGTGCTCTTTATTTGGATAGAGGATTTGAAGAAGTAATCGCATTTTTGGACCGATATGTTTTTCCAAAAGTAAAAACCGGTGCTTTTTCTCATGTGATGGATTATAAAAGTCAACTTCAGGAATTGGTGCAGCGTGATGGCTCCGGAGATATTGAATATAGAATTTTACAGGAGAAGGGACCGGCACATAACAGAGAATTTGTCTCACAAGTGACTTTAAGAGGGAAGGAACTTGGGGTTGGCTCGGGAAAATCAAAAAAAGAAGCTGAGCAGCAGGCTGCACAAAGGGCTTTAGAGAAACTGAAATCCCGGCCCAAATAAACCGTAAAGTCAACAGGATGCACATTTATTGTTTGGGAGGGGGATTCAAACGTGTATTTAAAGCGTTTGGAAATTGTCGGATTCAAATCTTTTGCCGAACGGATTGGAATTGATTTTGTCCCCGGTGTAACGGCAATTGTCGGACCGAACGGAAGCGGTAAAAGTAATATTACGGATGCCGTCCGCTGGGTGCTTGGAGAGCAGTCTGCCAAATCCCTTCGCGGGGCAAAAATGGAGGATATTATTTTTGCCGGAAGCGATTCGCGCAAAGCGTTGAATTTTGCCGAAGTTACATTAATTCTTGATAATGAAGATCAATTTCTTCCCGTTGATTTCCAAGAGGTGAGCGTGACAAGGCGGGTCTTCCGATCCGGTGAAAGTGAATTCTTTATCAATAAACAAGCTTGCCGGCTTCGTGATATCGTTGATTTATTCATGGATTCCGGGCTGGGCAGGGAAGCATTTTCAATAATCAGCCAGGGCAGGGTTGAAGAGATTTTGAACAGTAAAGCTGAGGAACGCCGGACGATTTTTGAAGAAGCTGCGGGTGTTCTTAAATATAAAAACCGCAAGAAAAAAGCTGAAGCGAAACTTATTGAAACTGAAGGAAACTTGTACCGTGTACAGGATATTATCCATGAACTGGAAAGTCAGCTTGAGCCGTTGGAAATGCAAGCATCTATTGCAAAAGATTATTTGCAAAAAAAGGAAGAGTTGGAGAATTATGAGGTTGCGCTGACTGTTCATGAAATAGAGGAATTGCATGAAAAATGGGAAGAACTTTCCATCCGTGTGGAGGATCATAAGAATATTGAATTGGAGCTTTCAACGACGATTCAAACGAAGGAAGCGGGAATTGAAGAAGTAAGATGGAAAATCCGGGAACTGGACGATTCCATAAACGGTCTGCAGGAAATTCTGCTTTCGACAAGTGAAGAAGTAGAGAAATTAGAAGGGCAGAAAGAAGTTTTAAAAGAAAGAAAAAAGAATGCTGAAAAGACGAAAGAACATCTGGAAAAAGCAATTGTTGAATTAACCGGAAAAATTTCTGAATTGACTTCACAGAAAAGCCTTCAGGGGGAAACGGCCGCCCGTTTTGAAGAAGAGTATGCAGTTTTAAAGAACAGACTGACTGAAAAACAACGGCTGCTTACCCAATACAGTGTGAATATCGATGACAAAATTGAATCTTTAAAAAGTGATTATATCGAGTTATTAAACCGGCAGGCATCATCGAGAAATGAACTGCAAAATATTGAACAGCAAATCACTCAAAATGAAAACCAGACCCGGAAACTTGAGATGGAAAATGAAAAACATGTAACGGAGCGCAGGGAGATAGAGAAAAAAAAAGCAACGATTTCACAAGAACTTGCTGCCATTTCTGCACAATTGGAAGAACAGATTCGTTTATATCGGGAAGAACAACAGAAACTCAATGATGCGCGTGAGCTTTTTCAAAAGAAGGAAGCTGCTCTTCATCAGATTTATCAGTTATTGCAGAAAACAAAGTCAAGAAAAGATACCTTGCAGGAAATGGAAGATCATTATGCCGGCTTCTATCAGGGAGTTAAAGAGATCCTTAAGGCACGTGAAGGAAAATTAACCGGTATAGAAGGTGCCGTTGCCGAATTGATTCAGGTTCCAAAGGAGTATGAAACGGCCGTTGAAACTGCCCTCTCCGGTGCCATGCAGCATATTGTGGTAGATACCGAAGAAAGCGGAAGAAAAGCGATTCAATATTTAAAAGCGAACGGCTTTGGCCGGGCGACTTTTCTTCCTCTTAATGTCATCACAGGAAGAGCGCCGTCACCGGAACAACTGGCGATTATTCAGCGCCATCCTTCCTATGTGGGAATGGCCTCAGATTTAATAAATTTTAACGGTAAGTACAGAAATATTATTGAGAATTTACTGGGTACGGTTGTTGTTGCCAAAGATTTAAAAAGTGCCAATGAAATGGCCAAATCGGTTCAATACCGTCTTCGTATAGTGACGCTTGAAGGGGATGTAGTAAACATCGGGGGTTCCATGTCCGGGGGCTCTGTCAAGAAACAGTCCTCTTCACTGCTGAGCAGGAAAGGAGAATTAGATGATTTAAAAGTCAAAATTCTCGATATGGAAGCAAAAGCGGCGAAAATCCGGGAAGAGGTAAAGAATTTAGATGACGAAGTGAAGAAACGCGAGCAAAACCTGGAAAACCTCCGTAAAGAAGGGGAAGAACTCCGTATAAAAGAACAATCCGTTAAAGGAAATCTCCGGGAGGCGGAAATTGAAGAGAAGAATATCAATGAAAAACTGGCTTTTTATGATCTGGACAAATCCCGGCTGAACGAAGAATTCAATGATCTTATACGAAGACGGGATGAACTTGGTCTTCTTCTCAGGCAAATTGGCGGGGAGATCGCAGAACTTGACCGTGAAATTACTTCTCTCAGTGAACGGAGACAATCACAAATTTCTTCAAGAGAGTCACTGGCAGAGGAAATTAATGAATTAAAGATTCAATTGGCTGCCAAAAAAGAACAAATACAGCATGCGAATGAAAAAATACGCAATCTTGTTGAAGAGTTGGAGGAATATAGCGCAAGAAAAACGGCGGAAGAAGAAAAGTTAACAAAAATTTCCTTTGAAATAAGCGCTCACTTCTCTGATGAAGAACAGCTTGCAGGAGCGATTGAAAAAAAGCTCGCTGAAAAGAATGATACGATACAACGAATTACTTCTTTGAGAGAAGAAAGGTTGAAGCTGCATACAAGTGTTGAAGACGATGAGCTGGAAATAAAAGAACTGAAGCGCCGCCATAAGGGCCTTTCAATCAGCCTGAAAGATGAAGAGGTTCAATTAAACAGACTTGATGTGGAATTGGAAAATTTGCTTGCTCATTTGCGGGAGGAGTATTTCCTCACTTTTGAAGGAGCGAAAGAAGAGTATCCGTTAACCGTTGCTCCGGAGGAAGCGAGAAAAAAAGTGAAATTGCTCAAACTGGCCATTGACGAACTCGGGACGGTTAATCTGGGTGCCATCGAAGAATTTGAGCGTGTATCCGAGCGATACCAGTTTTTGCAGGAACAAAAGAAAGATCTTGAGGAAGCAAAAGACACTTTATACCGGGTCATCGACGAAATGGATGAGGAAATGAAGAAACGGCTTGCAGAAACGTTTGCCGGAGTCCGTTCGCATTTTGAGAATGTTTTTCAAGCTTTATTCGGCGGGGGGAGAGCTGATTTGCGGTTAACGGAACCGGATGATCTTCTCAATACGGGAATCGAGATTGTTGCCCAGCCTCCGGGCAAAAAACTGCAGAATCTCGGGCTTCTTTCCGGGGGAGAACGCGCCTTGACGGCAATTGCCCTCCTTTTTTCCATTCTAAAGGTCCGTCCTGTGCCGTTTTGTATATTGGACGAAGTTGAAGCGGCTTTGGATGAAGCGAACGTTTACCGTTTCAGCCAATATTTAAAGAATTACAGCCAAGAGACCCAATTTATCGTCATTACCCACCGCAAAGGAACAATGGAGGGGGCTGATGTCCTTTACGGGGTAACGATGCAAGAATCCGGAGTATCCAAGCTTGTTTCTGTTCGTCTGGAAGAATCGGATAAACTGGTAGAACAATCGTAAAAGGAAGTGGATCCATGAGTTTTTTTAAGAAGTTAAAGGAAACAATTTCAAAGCAAACAAGTTCTGTAACGGAAAAATTTAAGGAGGGTTTGACAAAAACCCGGGACAGTTTTGCCGGGCGCGTAAATGATCTTGTAGCCCGCTATCGCAAGGTGGACGAGGATTTTTTTGAGGAACTTGAGGAAATATTGATCGGAGCTGATGTGGGATTTCATACAGTAATGGAATTGATTGATGCTCTGAAGTTGGAGGTCAAAAAAAGAAATATTCAAGACCCGGCAGAGGTCCAAAGTGTCATCTCTGAAAAGCTTGTGGAAATTTATCAGCAGGGGGACAATACTTCGGCTGAGTTGAATATGGCAAAAGAAGGTTTGACAGTGATCCTGTTTGTCGGAGTAAACGGTGTCGGAAAAACCACAACAATCGGCAAACTGGCACATAAATATAAGTCGGAAGGAAAAAAAGTTCTGTTGGCAGCAGGTGACACTTTTCGCGCCGGTGCGATCGAACAGTTGGAAGTATGGGGTGAAAGAGTTGGCGTAGAAACAATCAAACAGGGTCCCGGTTCTGACCCGGCTGCGGTAATGTTTGATGCGATTCATGCCGCTAAGTCCAGAAATGTTGATGTGTTATTATGTGATACAGCCGGCCGCTTACAAAATAAAGTCAATTTAATGAAGGAACTTGAAAAGATCAAGCGGGTTATCGAAAGGGAAGTTCCCGGTGCTCCCCATGAAGTGCTCCTTGTTCTTGATGCAACAACAGGACAAAATGCCATGGTACAGGCAAAAACGTTTAAGGAAGCTACAGATGTCACGGGCATCGTTTTAACAAAGCTTGACGGAACGGCCAAAGGGGGAATCGTTCTTGCTATTCGCAATGAACTGAAAATCCCTGTGAAATTCGTCGGTCTGGGTGAAAAAATGGATGATCTGCAGAAATTTAATCCGGAGCAATATGTGTACGGACTTTTTGCTGACCTAATTGAGAAAGATTCAGCGGCGGAATAAATTGCATATCCCTCTATTTAACTTTGAAAGTGCGATTGGAAGGATTTTTGCTTCTATATGAAACCGTACTTCACAAAAGCGGAATAAGTTGAAAGATTGATGACATTTCTCCAGGAAGCAATAAAAAAAATATCGTTTATCAGGTACGTTTCTTTGATGCGGTATGTGCAGGAGTTTTTTTATTTGACAAAGCATGGCAGCGAGATATGCCATGCTTTTTTTCGGTATTTAAAAGCTTGGAATGACGGGATTTAACTGATTTCAGAATTATGTGCCGCTGCGGGGCTGCGGGCATAGAATTGAAATTAAAAGGTTGTCTTAATCACAAAATTCAAACATATTTTTTTCATTTTTTTTATCTGCAAAGCCTTTTTAAAAAAGAAAGCATTTCTGTATTTCCGAAAAATTGTGACATAATTTACTAAAAATTTTAAAAAAAGCAAACCTTTTACCTGACGTATTCGTCTATTATAATAGGAGATTTTGGCAGAGGAGGAGTATGGGGTGGCGAAGGTTTTAAGACTTTTCGTTTTAATTGGTGTTTTTTTATTGGTTTTTTTATGGCCGGTTGAACACGCCGGTGCAGAACAGGGAAAGATTCAAATTACTGTTAAACCCGGTTTTGACGGGAAAGTAAAAAATGGCAAAGGTTTTCCCGTAATTATAAAAGTCGAAAATCACGGCAAGGCTTTCAGCGGTGACTTGCTGATCGATTATGTGCCGTCGGATTATGCCGGCGGTTCGAAGAAAATACATATTGAACTGCCGGAAAATGAAATAAAAACTTATTCGATTACTCTACCGGGATTGACTAATAATAGTTCGGCTTATTTTCAAAATCAGAAGATGATCCGTTTATACGAAGGAGACTGGATGAAAGGAAAGGAAGTTGCTTTTAGCGGGGACAAAAAATTAACCCCTAAATTTATCGAAAGCGACTATAAAACGATTGGTGTTCTCAGTGAGAATTATGACCGGTTGAAGGAGCTCCGCGGCTTATCGTCATCAAATTTTGACATCATTCCTTTGAAAAAGGAAGAAATCCCTCAAGAAGCACAGGGGTTGGAAATGATAGATTATATAATAATAGACGAATATCCGCTGTCACAGTTGACGGAAAGCCAGCAGCAGGCCATTAAAGACTGGATACAGTCAGGCGGAACCTTATTTGCCGGCGGAGCGCCGGACGGAAAAGGAATTTACGGGACACTACATTCATTATTGCCTATGAAACCGGAGTCGGAACATACAGGAAGCGCCGGGTTCTTGGATACATCCGGAAAACAAATTCCGTTTGGAACTATTCTTCTTTTTACAGGAGAAGTGGATAAGGAAGCAGAAATTTTGGCTGAAAGCAACGGACTCCCTGCAATAATTAAAAAAACCTATGGTGAAGGGCTCATTTTGCAGACGGCTTTTTCACTCGGGGATCAGCCTTTGTCTGCATGGGATGGATACAGGTTATGGTTTGAGGACTTGCTTAAAAACGTAACGGTTTCAACTTCCACCGGGTACTGGCCCATGGAGGATTTTTACTACCATTTGTACAGGGAACTCGGAGAGCCGAATGAATATTTTCCTTTTTCGCAATACAGCCTTCCTGTGCTAATCGTCCTGATGCTCGTCTATATCATTCTGATTGTTCCCGTTTTATACCTTTTACTGAAGAAAATCGATAAACGCGAGTATACCTGGTGGATTATTCCTTCCGTCGGATTATTGACAGCTTTGGGTGTATTTGCTTTTGGGGCCAAAGACCGGATTGCCCGCCCTCAGCTTAATCAAATGGGAGTCTATCAGATGACAGATGAATATTTATCAGGCTGGCAAGCAACAACGATGTTGTCCAATAAAAGCGGGAATTACCGGTTATCTGTTCCAAAAGGGGAATTTTTAGTTATTTCCAGCACATTCGATACTTTTGACCGTAATATGGAGATGGCCGGTGTAATCGAAGAAAAAAGAAAAACATCTGAGATCATTTTTAAGGATGTTCCTTACTGGTCTGCGAAAACAGTGTTTGGAAAAGCTCAAAAATACAATGATGGCAGCTTCTTCACAGATTTGACCCTGAAAAACGGCAAACTGACCGGAGTGATCGAAAACCGTTTTCCTTATGATTTTGATGAAGTCTTTATATGGTCAGGAAATACAAAAATTGATCTTGGTTCATTGAAGCAGGGAGAAAAGAAAAAGATTGATAAAAAAATAACACAAAAATTTCTTTTCCGGCCGGAGATGCTTTCCGGAAGTCACTATTATGATCATGATGATCTTGAAGAATTTAAAAAGGAACGCCTTGAAACTGCTGCAGCCTCACTTCTTTTTACAGACAGCACAAATGAGCAGAATAAGCCTTTTATTGGAGGAGTGACTGCTGATTCTGTAATCGACGTGAAGCTTGTTAATAAAAAACAAAAAGAAAATAACTGGAATTTAATTGTGGCTCCTTTAACCGTAAAGAATGAAATAACAGGTCAGTTCGCTCTGACAGTTGATATGTTTGAAATCAAAGTAAAAGATTTGAGCGGTAATTATTATAATCGGGAAATGGACAAATACCGGGAAGAGATATGGATTGATAATGGAGAGTATGAGCTCATTCTTACCTTCCCCGGGGATTTGGAAGGAAAACCGGTTACTTTTGAAAGTATTAATATTTTATTGAGAAATTCAGCTGACATTGAATTTTCGATTTTTAATTGGGAAACAGGCGAATATATGCTACTGGAGAGCGGTAAACCATCTTTGAAATTGACGAAAGAGAATCAAGCCGGCAATTATATTTCTGAAAATGGAGAGATTGTTTTTAAAATTAATAAAAATACAGAAGACGATATGCCATTGGTAGTCCCTGAAATTACGGTTAAAGGGGAGGTGGAATCATGATCGAAATAATTGAGTTAACAAAAAAATATGGAAAATTTACAGCTCTTGATTCTTTAAACTTACAAATCAATAAGGGGACTGTTTTTGGATTTGTCGGGCAAAACGGAGCCGGAAAATCAACAACTTTTTCGATTCTTGCCACTCTTTTGGCCCCCACTTCCGGCACTGCTTTTATTAACGGTTATAATATTCAAAAGGATACAAAAGCGGTGCGGAGACAAATCGGCTACATGCCTGATTTTTTCGGGGTTTATGATCAATTAAAAACATCCGAGTATTTGCATTTTTACGGGGCAAGCTACGGAATTCCTTATCAGGAACGGCAGAAACTGATTCCCAGGCTTCTTGAACTCGTAAATTTGTCCCACAAGAAGGATGTTTATGTTGATTTATTGTCACGGGGAATGAAGCAACGGTTATGTTTGGCCAGGAGTCTGATTCATGACCCTGAGGTTCTGATTCTCGATGAACCCGCTTCCGGTTTGGATCCGCGGGCAAGAGTGGAAATGAGGGAAATTCTAAAAGAATTGAAAACCATGGGAAAGACGATCTTGATTTCCTCCCATATTCTTCCGGAGCTTGCCGATATGTGCGACAGCATAGGAATCATAGATCACGGCCGGTTAATTGCGCAAGGCTCCGTTTCCGAAATTCAGGCAATGCTTCATCAGGAAAGGACTATTGTGGTAAAGTTCCTGGGTGAAGCGAAGAGAGTGATTTCCTTTTTTGAGGATGATCCGTTTGTTTCCAAACTGACGGAAATGGAAAAAGGTTCGTTGCAGTTTGTCTATCGTGGGACAGAAGAGGAACAGATGGAACTGTTAAAAAGAGCTGTTTTGCAAGATCTTCAGATTATCAGTTTTTCAGAAGAGAAAGCAAATTTGGAAGATGTATTCATGGAAATAACAAAGGGGGCAAGTCTTTCATGAAAAATTTTACATTAAATCCGGTATTAAATAAGGAACTTACCCTGCGTTTCCGTTCTTTTAAGAGCTATTTGGGGATATTATTTTACCTGCTTGCCCTCGGATTGATCATTATCGGGTTTATTTTTATTGAAACAATTGCATATGGACAGAATTTTTTCAGACCCAGTGCAAGCCGGGAAATGTTTATGTTTCTTTCAGCGCTTCAACTGGGGCTGGTTCTGTTTATTACACCGGGCTTAACAGCCGGCGTCATCAGCAGTGAGAGGGAAAAGCAAACACTGAATATATTGCTCACAACGACACAAAGCTCGACAAGTATTATTGTAAGCAAGCTCGTTTCCTCTGTTGCTTATTTAATGCTGTTAATCGCTGCCAGCCTTCCGTTATACAGCATTGTCTTTTTATTCGGCGGTATTTCGCCCGGGCAATTTTTCATCACGGCAGGGTTTTATCTATTTTCCATTATTACTTTTGGAACTATCGGGGTGCTGGTCTCTACCCTCATCCGCAGAACGATCATTGCCATGGTGACGGCATACAGCATTTTGTTATTTTTGACCGGAGGGACGACCTTCCTGACAGTTTTGTTATCGGAAATAAGTTATGGTTATTACGGCGGCAATGTGAGCGGGTTTTTTCCGTTTCCCTACTTTACGGCCATGTTGAACCCGTTTTTTGTGTTGATTTCTGTTCTTGAACCTTCTTTCAATGATGAACTGACGCAATACACAGGGATTCATTTTCCCTTATGGGCGGCTTTTCTTATTTCCTATACGATTATTGCGGCGGCATCTATGGTGATTAGTATTAAAAAGCTTCGTCCCAATATGCAAAGAGGGTGAAGAGGATGAGAGAAAAGCAGCAATTTATTCATTATTTAAAAACGGTCAGGAAGCAGTTGCTTTTACAGCTTATTTTTAAAGAGCTCCAGTTCCTGTTTATGGGAGCAGGAGCTGCTTCTTTTATCCTGCTTCTTGCGGCATCTTTTATTGTCATCCCGTTCTTGCGCTATTATTTTCTGATTTTGGCTGCAGGGTTGATTGGCATTTTTATTTTTCGGATTTGGAGGAAAAAGCCTGATCTATATGAGGCTGCCTGTCTTTACAATTCTTATGTAAGCGATGACAGGGTGCTCACCGCATTCGCTTATAAGGAAAATGAAGGCACGATGGAAAAATTGCAGCTTGCCGATGCTGTCGGCGAAATGAAAAAGGTCCACATTCAGGTTCAAAACCGGAAAAAATATTTTCCGGATTATAAATTGCTTGGAGCGGGTGCCGTTCTTATTCTTGTTTCTTTTTTACTGAGTTTTACAATTGCTGAAGAGAATATGAAAACTGCCTCACAAAGAGAGACAGAAATCCGGCTTGTAAAAGAGGCCTCAAAAGAATTGAAGAAGAAAGTACATGAGGAAACAGATCCTGATTCAAAAAAACTTCTTAATGAGGCATTACAGGAAGTGAAAAAAGAAAAGGATCCGGAAAAGTTTTTGCGGGAACTGGAAAAGCAGATGCAAAATCTTGAATTGAGACTTCTTAAGGAAAAAGAAAAGCAACTCGCTCTGGAAAATTGGAAAAAGGAATTGTCTAAAAACGGATTAAATGAACTGGCAGAATTGCTTGATAAAAAAGATTTAGAAAAACTTGAAAAGGAATTACGAAAATTAAATGAAAACCGCCATGAATTGAGCGCGGAACAACAAACAGCGCTAAACAATCTCTCGGAAACAGATGGAAAATTTGATGAGGATACACTTGCCCGGCTTCTTAGACAGATTGAAGAGGCCTTGAAGTCCCCTGAGAAAATTGAACAGCTTGCCGCGGCACATTCCGGTATTTCTGAGACGGGCAAAAATTTACAGCAGGAAATGATCGAAAACGGGATGCCGCCGTCACAGTTTGCATTTGGACCCGGATCATCGGGAGAAAAGAATAATCAGGGCGGACAGCAAAACAATCAGAATGGATCATCTTCCGGGCAAAACGGTCAAGATCCGGGAACAAATAACAACGGAAACGGAAGCGGCGGTTCACAGAGCGGCAGCGGAGGAAATAATAGCGGAACAGGTTCAGGCGCCGGGGGACAAGGAAACGGTTCCGGCGGACATGGAAGCGGCACCGGTGGCACAGGTGCAGGTTTAGGTCAGGGTTCACGGGAATTTGTTACCGTTCCTGAGAGAGTCGGCGGTGGCGAAAATATGGAAACAGACGGCGGTCCGCTCGGTGAAGGAAGCCATGTATCCGGGACGGAGGGGAGCGGCCCGGTTGTAAAAGGAACGCTTATGCATTATGACGAAGTCTATCAGCAATATGAACGCTCATACAGGCAGAGCATAAACCGGTACTCTCTGCCGTCTGATCTCAAGGAAATGGTAGAATTTTATTTTTCAAATATTGATCCGAACAGGGAGTGAGAACTGGAATGTCGTCATTGAAAGAAAAAGAGCAGGAGTTCCTGTCTGCCCGCGATATGATTAATCAAGTGAGAGAAGAGATCAAAACTTTTATTGTCGGGCAGGAAGATGTAATTGATCAGGTATTGTGGAGTATTCTTGCCGGTGGGCATGTCCTCTTGGAGGGCTTGCCCGGTTTGGGTAAGACGATGCTTGTTAAAACGATTTCAAATTGTTTAAGTCTTGATTTTTCAAGAATTCAATTTACGCCGGATCTGATGCCGGCGGATATTACCGGAACCATGATATTGCAAACGGATGAACAGGGGAAACAGAAATTTGTTTTTCACAAAGGCCCCCTGTTTGCAAATATTATTCTTGCTGATGAGATTAACCGGGCTACTCCGAAAACACAGAGCGCTCTTCTTGAAGCAATGGGTGAAAAAACGGTCACGGTGATGGGGGAGACAAAAGCAATGGAAAAACCATTCTTTGTCCTTGCTACACAAAACCCGATAGATTTGGAAGGCACATATCCTCTTCCAGAGGCGCAAATGGACCGTTTTATTTGCAAAGTCCTTGTCGGATATCCTTCAAACGAGGAATTGAAAGAAATTGCAATCAGAACAACGGGAAGCAATCAAATCGTCCTGAATTCGATTGCCGATAAAGAGGATGTTCTCCGTTTACAAAATCTTGTTAAGGAAATTTTAGTTTCCGAAGATATCCTGGAATTTGCAGTCCGGATTATTTCCGCCACTCACCCGGCATCAGGGGATGCTTCGCCGATGGTAAAGGAATTTGTCCAATTCGGCAGCGGTCCGCGCGGTTTGCAAAGTCTGATTCAACTTGCAAAGGCAAGGGCTCTTTGTATGGGCAGATACAATGTGTCCACGGGAGATATTAAAAAGACGGCAATTCCTGTTCTAAGGCACCGCCTCATTTTGAATTTTGAAGGGGAAGCAAGGGGTATTTCCGCTGATGAAATCATTTCGGAAATACTGGATAAAACCGCTCTATAGGAGTGAGTATTTATGAATCATCACCAGACTTATTTAAACCGGCTGCAAAAATTAAAGATAAATGTAAAAACAAAAAAGAGAGGAATCCATAAAGGTCTCAGGCGCTCGGGAAAATTCGGGTCGTCTCTGGAATTTTCCGATTTCAGACAGTATCAGCCCGGAGATGACGTAAGGCAGATTGATTGGAATGTATATGGCAGAACACAGAAGTATTATATTAAACGGTATCTTGATGAACAAGATATTTCGGTCGCAATTTATTTCGATGTCAGTTCTTCCATGAGGTTCATTCCTTCAAAATGGGAGATGGCGAAAACATTGGCTGCTTCTTTAGGTTACGTGGTTTTGGCCGGAGAAGACAGACTGGCTTTTATGCCTGCAGGATCCCGTTCACCAAGGCCGATTCACAGGAAAGGGGCGGTGAACAGCCGCGGGGTTTTCCTGGAAATATTGCAGCTTGAAGAAACGGAGAAACTGGATGATTTTTCAAATCAGCTTTATAACACAGTATCCAAAACACAACAGCTGACGATTATGATCTCCGATGGCCTTGAACCTCTGGAGAGGATTGAAGCGCTTTTGCGAAAAATCGCTTCTTTAAAGCAGGAATTTTGGTTTTTTCAAGTGTTGTCCAGGGAGGAACTCTCACCCGGGTATGAAGGAGATGTCAGATTGATTGATATTGAAACAGACTCGGGTGTGAATATAAGCATGCATCCTTCCCTGCTGCGGGACTATGAAAAACGGCTGGCGGAGCATAACAAAAATCTTGAAATGATTTGCCGGCGTTACGGCGGCGCCTATATTTTGGCGGCGGATGATGAACCGGTGGAAACTTTGTTGTTACATAAACTTCCAAGATTAGGCCTGCTTAAATAACATCAGGCATAAATAGATAGTTTCTTATTTGATAAAAAAGTTTGACGGGAAGATTTCACCTTCCCGTCAATGAGGGGAAATACCGGCACTTTTTTAGAAGTGACGCACTGTTGTCCCGGGAATAAATGAGGTGAGGTTCAGTGCAATTATTGAATCCGTGGTTTTTATTATTAAGCTTTTTCCTGGCCGCCGTTGTATTATTTTATTTTTTCCGAAAACGGTACGAGGAGCAAAAAATATCCTCCAATATGCTGTGGGTTGAGGTCCGGAATGAGTGGCAGGCTTCCCCGTTTTTAAAGAAACTGCAAAAGAATCTTTTGTTTTGGCTGCAGATTTTTGCCCTGCTGTTTCTTATGCTGGCTCTCGCACGGCCATATTGGGTAACAGAGGATTTAAAGGGTGATCATGTAATCTTCATTATTGATACTTCCGCAACGATGTCGGCGGAGTATGAAGAGTCAACGCGTTTTGATGAAGCCAAAAAGGCAATCTCAGCGTTGCTGGACAAAGTGAGCGGCCAAAAAGTAACCCTTATTCAAACGGGAGAGAGGCCGGAAATTCTTATAAGCGGGGAATCGGACAAGGCCCTGTTAAAAAAGAAACTTGAGGCAGTGCAGTTGACATATAATTACGATGCGATCGGGAAGGCTCTTGAACTCGCCTATTCTCTCGCCTCAGGCGATAATTCCGCCATCTATATTTTTTCTGATTCTGTTACAAAAGATGATTTGGTAAGAGCACCAAAAAATCAATATATTGAGGTACATAATATCGGGACGGAAGTCAATAATCTTTCTTTGCTTTCATTCGGCGCTGCAAAATATAACGGAGAAATAAGCGGGGTTGCTGTTATTGAAAATCAGTCAACTAAAGAAGTTACAACAGAATTTTTAATTCAAAGCACCGGAGGGAAGCCGTTATTTAAGAAGAATTTGACGATTTCCGGCCGCGGGCAGCTGGTCGTCGAGATTCCTTCATTGCCTGAAAAACCATATTATGAAGCGGTTATTCTTGCCGATGACGGCTATGAAACAGATAACCGGCTCACTTCTGTTCTTATGGAATCCAATCCGCCTGTTTATGCGCTTGGAAATTTGAATCCCTTTCTGATTAAAGGGTTTCAAACGATTGGAACAGAGGTATTTCAGGTGGATGCCGGGTCAGCAGTTGAAGGGAGAAAAGGAATTTTTCTGCTGGAAACGGCAGATATGGATCATTTGCCTTCACAACCTGTGATTCTATTTAATTCGGGAACGGAGAAAATCCCTTTGACAGTTTCTTTTTCGGGAGATAAGGATGCTTTGCTTCAGTATGTGGATTATGAAAATATTTATATTTATCAGGCAACAAAGGCTTTAAAAGCCGATCAACCGCTGCAGACGGTTTTAAGAAGCGGTTCCGTCCCTTTAATTGAAAAAGGCATCTATAATGGCCAGCCAATAATCATTGTTAATTTTTCACTATCCGATTCAGATTGGCCATTAAAACCAAGTTTTCCAATTTTCTTATATAACGCTTACCAGTGGCTATCACAGCCGCCGCATTTTCAGGGATTTTTTGAACCGGGAGAAGAAAAATGGCTGAATGCAGGGGGTAAATCACTGTCATGGGCGATCTATAATGACAGGGATGAACATCTTTATACCGTGAACCCGGAAACGGAAAATTTCCGTGCCCCTCAAAAACCGGGCGTGTATCAAGCTGTTGCCGGAGAAACCATTTATTATTTTTCGGTCATCCTCGATGACAGGGAAAAAAGTCCGGTCACGGAAAAGGCTTTTACGGTTAATAAGTTTCAGGAAAATATAAATAAAAAGGACATCATTTATCATGACCAAATCTGGTTTTGGCTGTCCTTGCTTGCTTTGGCACTGATTGCGGCCGAGTGGGAGGTGTTCAGACGTGGGTATAGAATTTAAGTTTCCGTTTTTGTTCTTATTGCTGATTCCGGCGGGAATAACTGTCTTTTTTTATTTGAAGGCAAACAGGGGAAAGCAGGCTTATGTTATTGCCGGATTAAGAACATGCGTATATATTCTTCTGATCACTGCTCTGACTGTGCCGCAAATACTTTGGCCTGTTCAGGGAGAAACGGTAGTTTTTGTGGTTGACCGCTCAAAAAGTGTGGAAAGCAAGCAGGGCACGTCTTTAGATTGGATTGAAAAAGGGGTGGAAAACAAAAACGGCAAAGACTCATACGCCATTATAGCTTTCGGGGAAAACGCTCTGGTTGAGCAACAGACCGGCAAAGATTCTGCCCTTATTTCCGATTTCCGGACAGCAGTTTCCGCAAATGAAACAAATATTGAGGAAGCATTACATCTGGCCGCCTCTTTAATACCCGCTCACAAAAACGGGCGAATTGTGCTTCTTTCTGATGGAAATGAAACAGCGGGAAACAGTCTGGATGCAGCTGCCCTGTTAAAAAATAAACAAATTGAGATCGATTATGTTCTTTTAGAAAGTGAACAATATGAGGATTTGTCATTTAGCGGACTTGAGGTTCCGGCGTTTATGTATGAAGGAGAAGAAGCGAGAATTCAGGTGCAAATTGACAGCAATGCCGACAAAAAAGCAACGATTAGAATTTCGGAGAATAACAGGGAGATTTTAAAAGAGACGGTTAATGTCAAGAAAGGTACAAATCTCTATACATTTTCCCATAAGACGGCCTCTTCAGGTTTAATTGTGTATAAAGGGGAAATTTCTGCCGAAAATGATGCTTATATTGAAAACAATATTTTTTACCGCGTTTCAAATATAGAGGGGATTCCGAAAGTGCTCCTTGTGCAAAATGAGGAATACGGAAGAGCCGGGCAAATTCTTTCAGATGCAGGGTTTATAGTTGAGACAATTGCTCCGGAAAAACTGCCGACAAACTTGTCAGGGTTTTTGGCCTATCAGGCAATTATTTTTAATAATGTTCCTGCAACCCAAGTATCAGAGAAACAGATGAAACTGATTGAAAGGGCCGTTAAGGAGTTTGGTACAGGTTTTGTTATGGCCGGAGGAGAAAACAGTTTTGGCTTGGGCGGATATTTTAAAACTCCTGTAGAGAAACTGCTTCCGGTTGAAATGGATATTAAAGGAAAGAAACGGATGCCGTCCCTCGGACTTGTCATTGTGATGGACCGGTCATCGAGCATGACCGGAAGCAAACTTGAGCTTGCCAAGGAAGCGGCGGCAAGGTCTGTTGAACTCCTTCGGGAAGAAGATACATTGGGATTTATTGCATTTGATGATCGTCCATGGGTGATTATCGAAACAGGACCGTTGAAAAATAAGGAAAAGGCCGTTGAAAAAATACTTTTCGTCGGACCGGGAGGAGGAACAGAAATCTTTTCTTCCCTGGCCATGGCATACGATAGCCTTTCCGGCCACAAACTTCAGCGGAAACATATCATCTTACTGACAGACGGGCAATCGGCGCGGGACGGTGATTATTTCGGATTGATTGAGGAAGGCAGGAAAAACAATATCACCCTGTCCACCGTCGCATTGGGAGCCGATGCTGACAAAGCGCTGCTTGAAGCCCTTGCCGAAGCGGGAGCAGGCAGATTTTATGATGTAACGGATACAAGCTCCATTCCGACGATTCTTTCCCGTGAGACCGTCATGGCGACAAGGACTTATATAGAGGATGAACCCTTTTATCCAATTGTTTCATCCCCTGCAGACTGGGAGGGTCTGTTTGATGCAGGAGTTCCGAGGATGAATGCTTATATTGCAACGACTCCGAAAGGTGGAGCAAACCTGCAGATCACTAGTGAAAAAGACGATCCCGTTTATGCGCAATGGCAATATGGAATGGGGCGTGCGGCCGCTTTCACGGCTGATTTTTCGGGAAAATGGTCGGGAGACTGGGCAAGATGGGAAAAATGGCCTTCCTTTATCACGAAAATGATCACAAATATTTTGCCGCGATATCAAACAACGCCCTATCATATTTCTTTGGAAAAAAGAAATGGGGAGACAATCATCCTTCTTGAAGCAGCCGGAAATAAAGCATTGCCGGTTGAAACAGCGCTGGTGTCGGATCACGGCGAGAAAGTGGATGTAAAAACAAAGCTTATTGCACCGGGGAAATATGAACTGACGGTTCCAAACGGAAGCGGAGTATATTTTCTTAATGTTAAGCAGACGCATAAAGACGGATCCGTTAATATTTTTCAAACAGGATTTACTGTTCCATATTCCGGGGAATTTTTGTTCAAGAAAGCCAATAAGGAATTGCTCAGTAAATTGGCGGAACTAACTGGAGGCCGGCAATTATCCGATCCGGCAGATATTTTCCGGGAAAGCAAAAATAAGGCTTATGAAAAGCAATCTGTGAGCCGGTGGCTTCTTCTTTCCGCATTTTTGCTGTTTTTTACGGAAATTGCGATCCGGCGTTTTGGTCTGAAGTTTTTTACTGAAAAGGCCTTCCTGCAGAGAACGGAACTCAGGAACGCCAAAGAAATAAGAAAAACGGTTCAGCAGCAGTCCAAAGCGAAGGCGACTGTTGAGAAAACTGAACAACTGGCACAACGGAAGGATACCGGGACCGGAAATGAAGAAAAGAAACGGAGAGGGAAGGATACTGAAAAAAACAACCAGCGTTCGTCCATCGAGGTGAGGGAGCAGCAATTGCACCGGCTGTTGGAGGCAAAACGGCGGAGAGACAAATAAAGGTTTAAGATTCTTCCAAGATGATAAGCCGTTTTTTTGCCGGATCCGGAGATACTTCGGGAAGGAAGTCCGCAAACGCAGTAAGCTGAGTTTCTTTTGCCTTGTAAAGTTTTTTTCTTGACATGCTTGCTTATACTGTGTACACTTGTGTTTGTAAAGGCTTTTCACTTAACAAGGAGGGATGGGCGGTGCTGGAAAAGACGAATCGCATGAATTTCTTGTTTGACTTTTATCAATCCTTGTTAACGCCGAAGCAGCGAAACTATATGTCTCTCTACTATCTTGATGATTTATCCCTGGGGGAAATCGCCGAGGAATTCGGTGTCAGCCGCCAAGCTGTTTATGATAATATTAAACGTACGGAAGCAATGCTCGAGGAATACGAGGAAAAGCTGTCCCTTTTTAGAAAATTCCAGGAGCGGAGCGCCATTTTGAACAACATGAAGGAAATTTTAAGTCAAAAAACATTATCCAGAGAAGCTCTCATTGATGCGGTTGCTGAACTGGAGAAATTAAATTAGGAGGTCCGTGCCTGATGGCTTTTGAAGGATTAGCCGACCGACTGCAAAGTACGATAAAAAAAATCCGTGGAAAAGGGAAGGTTTCTGAAGCTGATGTAAAAGAGATGATGCGGGAAGTCCGCCTTGCTCTCTTGGAAGCGGATGTTAATTTTAAAGTGGTAAAACAATTTGTGAAAAAGGTAAGCGAACGTGCTGTCGGCCAGGAAGTGCTTAAAAGTTTGACGCCGGGGCAGCAGGTGATTAAGGTTGTAAAAGAAGAACTTACTGAGTTAATGGGCGGAGAACAAAGCAAAATTGCCGTTGCAAACCGGCCTCCGACTGTTGTGATGATGGTCGGATTACAGGGGGCGGGTAAAACCACCACGACCGGGAAGCTTGCGAATTTGCTCCGCAAAAAGCACAATCGCAAACCATTGCTGGTAGCGGCAGATATTTATCGTCCTGCTGCGATTAAACAGTTGGAGACCCTGGGCCGCCAGCTCAATATGCCCGTCTTTTCCCTTGGAGACAAAGTCAGCCCTGTAGAAATTGCCAGGCAGGCTGTTGAAAAGGCCAAAGAAGAACATCATGATTATGTATTGATTGACACTGCCGGACGTCTGCATATTGATGAAGCGCTTATGAATGAATTAAAAGAAATAAAGGAAGTTACAAAGCCTGATGAAATTTTCCTTGTTGTCGATGCCATGACCGGTCAGGATGCGGTTAATGTTGCAGAGAGTTTTAACGAACTGCTCGGTCTTACGGGAGTTATATTAACAAAATTGGATGGCGATACCCGCGGTGGTGCTGCATTATCCATTCGTTCCGTAACAAATACTCCGATCAAATTTGTCGGTCTTGGCGAGAAAATGGATGCTCTTGAAGCTTTCCACCCTGAGCGGATGGCTTCCCGTATATTGGGAATGGGCGATGTTTTAACATTGATTGAAAAAGCCCAAGCCACTGTGGATGAGGAAAAGGCGAAGGAATTGGAGAAAAAAATGCGGACCGCCACCTTCACTCTTGATGATTTTCTCGAACAGCTCGGACAGGTTCGCCAGATGGGCCCCCTTGAGGATCTTTTGAAAATGGTGCCCGGCTTTAACAAAATGAAAGGTTTGAACAATTTAAAAATTGATGAAAAGCAGCTCGCTCATGTGGAAGCAATTATCCGGTCCATGACAAAGGAAGAAAAGACTCATCCGGAAATTATCAATTCGAGCCGGAGAAGAAGGATTGCGAAAGGAAGCGGAACTTCTGTCCAGGAAGTAAACCGGCTCTTAAAGCAATTTGAAGATATGAAAAAAATGATGAAACAAATGTCGGGAATGCAGCAAAAAGGCAAAAAAAGAGGCGGATTTAAAATGCCGTTTAATCCTTTTTAAGGAAAACCGGTATTTTCTAAAAGTCCGGTTGCATACGCTGAAAAAATTATGTGACAAGAAAAAAACCTTTACAAACTGGATTATTTTCTGTTAATATTATTATCTGTGTGAAACTATTCGGAGGTGCTTTAAATAATGGCAGTAAAGATTCGTTTAAAACGTATGGGAGCTAAGAAATCTCCTTTTTATCGTATTGTAGTTGCAGACTCTCGTTCACCGCGTGATGGACGTTTTATTGAAACAGTAGGAACTTACAATCCTGTAACAGAGCCTGCGCAAGTTGAAATTAATGAAGAATTGGCTTTAAAATGGCTGCAAAATGGAGCCAAGCCTTCTGACACAGTTCGCAACCTTTTCTCTAAACAAGGAATTATGGAAAAATACCATAACCTGAAGAACAGCAAATAAGCGATAAACGATGAAAGAATTAATTGAAGCTATTGTGAAACCCCTTGTTGATTTTCCCGAGGATGTGGAAGTGTCTGTGGCTGAAGAATCTGATAAGATCATATATCAGTTAAAATGCCACAGGAGCGATATGGGAAAAGTCATTGGCAAACAAGGGCGTGTTGCCAAGTCTATACGAACTGTTGTCTATGCAGCAGGTGCTTCAAGACAGAAAAAAGTATTCTTGGAAATTATTGATTAACTCTTTTCAGATCCTTGCATGGTATCTGAAAACATCAGGAAAGGAGGGGAAACCCTCCTTTTTTTTCGACAGTGCACCCTGTTGTTTTCGCTCATTTTTCAGTTGTCCTGAAAAATGAGCGAAAAACCGCAGCGTCATACCATTTGCTTGAACAAGGCCCGTTACAGCCGATATGGGAGGTGTCAGGTTTGCAAATTATTAAAAATGTTACAGTTAAGCAGGTGCTGACAGAAAAAAGCAAGGCAACTCTTCTGAGAAAATTTGAAGAAAACCGCCTCCAATTAGAAAAAGAAAAGGAGCAGCTTCGATTTGAAGCAAAAAAATTAGAGAAAACAAAAAAATTTCATCCGGTCAGCTTAAGAAAACATTTTGATAAAGAGATTCATAATAGACAAGAGAAAATCAAAATTCTGGAGTTTCAAATTGAGCAATTGCAATTGCTTCCAATAGGAAGCGAGTTAAAGGAAGGGGAAGTTCAGGCCCTGGTGGATATTGAAGTCGGAGACAACTGGGAGGAAATTGTCAAAGACAGGGAAATCATCATTAAGGATGGGACTGTAATTGAAATTCGCTAGAGGTGATGATCATGGAGAAATGGTTTAATGTAGGGAAGATTGTTAATACCCATGGAATCAAAGGAGAGGTGCGTGTCATTTCTAAAACAGATTTTCCGGAAGAACGGTATTCAAAAGGCAGTAAATTATTTTTGTTCATGCCAAATGCAAACGAGCCGATTGAACTGGTTGTTGCTTCCCATCGCACCCATAAAAACTTTGATTTACTCACCTTTGAAGGCTGCGATAATATAAATGACGTTGAGAAAATGAAGGGCGGCATTTTAAAAGTTCATGAGAGTCAACTTGGTCAACTGGGCGAAGATGAATACTATTTCCATCAAATTATTGGCTGCACAGTTTTGACGACAACAGGGGAAGAAATCGGCGAGGTCAAGGAAATATTGACTCCAGGAGCGAACGATGTATGGGTTGTTAAAGGGAAAAATGGAAAAGATATTCTCATCCCGTATATTGAACCGGTCGTTAAGAAAGTAGATATACAAGACCGGGTTATTACTATAGAGCCGATGGAAGGTTTGCTATCATGATGAAAATTGATGTATTGACACTTTTTCCGGAAATGTTTACTGGGATTTTTGGCAGTTCAATTTTAAAAAAAGCCCGGGAACAAGGGGCGGTTACATATAATATCGTCAACTTTCGCGATTATGCGGAAAACAAGCATAAAACGGTGGATGATTATCCTTACGGCGGCGGAGCCGGTATGGTTTTAAAACCGCAACCCATTTTTGATGCTGTTTCCGACTTGAAAGAAAAAGCCGGTTCCGGCAGTCCGAGAGTCATTCTTCTATGCCCCCAGGGAAAGACCTTCAATCAAAAAATGGCTGAGGAACTGGCCGGGGAAGAGCATTTAATTTTTGTGTGCGGACATTATGAAGGTTATGATGAAAGAATTAGAAAATATTTGATAACTGATGAAATATCGATCGGGGATTATGTATTGACGGGCGGAGAATTGGCCGCCATGGTTGTGATTGACAGCGTGGTCCGTTTGTTGCCCGGAGTGCTCGGTAATGAGGAGTCACACAGGAAAGATTCCTTCAGTACAGGTTTGCTGGAACATCCCCATTATACAAGACCGGCAGATTTTCGGGGGATGAAAGTTCCGGATGTTCTTTTATCAGGCAATCACCGTCTGATTGAGGAGTGGAGGGAAAAGGAATCTATTAAAAGAACATTGGAAAGGCGTCCTGATCTTCTTGAAAAAATAGAACTGACTGAGCAACAAAAAAAATGGCTGGAGGAACTGCGAAAAGAGAAAAAGTCACTTGAATGAGCAGTTGATTTATGATATGATTCTTTTTGTGACTTGGGCATTATGTCCGGTCTGCTTTGAGAACGATGTTCCGCTGCATAGTTTAAGTATGCATGAGCATCTGTTGGAAGGAGTTGAAAACGATGCAACAATTAATTCAAGAAATCACAAAAGAGCAGCTCCGCACTGATCTTCCAAGTTTCCGTCCCGGGGACACTGTCCGTGTGCACGTGAAAGTTGTCGAAGGTTCACGGGAGCGTATCCAGGTATTTGAAGGTGTTGTGATTAAGCGTCGTGGTGGTGGAATCAGCGAGACTTTTACTGTACGTAAAATCTCTTATGGTGTAGGTGTTGAACGTACCTTCCCGGTGCACACACCGAAAATTGCGAAACTCGAAGTGATCCGCCGTGGTAAAGTACGCCGTGCTAAGCTTTATTATTTGCGGAAACTGCGCGGTAAAAAAGCTCGTATCAAAGAAATTCTTTAATTTTTGCAAAGCAAAAGGGGCTTGGTTAACAAGCTCCTTTTTCTCTGTAAAATTTTGTCTGCAACCGCTGCTGTGCAGGGAGTACTTTTAAGGGGCAAGCTGCGGGAGAGATTCGGCAGAGCGTAGTTAAATAATAAAAAAAGGTTGTATTTTCTCTTTAAAAAATACATTCCGTTTTTAAAAAACGTTGTAAAATAAAAGTAGCCGGCTCAAAAAAGAGCAGATTGTACGTGCAAAAAGGAGTACTTGTACCGGGAATTTTTGTGGAGAATGGAGGGTAAAAATTGGCGGAGGAGAAGAAAAGTGAACTTTGGGAATGGGTGAAGGTTATTGCAATAGCCTTGATTCTGGCCATGCTTCTGCGCTATTTTCTGCTGACACCCATTGTTGTCGACGGACCGTCGATGATGCCGACGTTAAACAGCAATGATAAAATGCTTGTGAATAAATTAAGCTATAAAATCGGCGAACCTGAACGGTTTGATATTGTTGTTTTTCATGCACCGGAAGGCAAGGATTACATAAAAAGAGTGATTGGTCTTCCCGGCGACAGACTGGAATACAGGGATGACACCCTCTATATCAATGGGAAGGCTTATGATGAACCGTATCTGGAAGAATACAAGAAAGAAGTGATTGACGGCCCTTTAACGGAACCGTTCAATCTTAAAGAACTCACTGGAAGGGATACAGTTCCTGAAGGCCATATCTTTGTCATGGGGGATAACCGGCGATACAGCAAGGACAGCCGACATATAGGATTTGTCTCATTAGATGAAGTGATTGGGGAGACTAAACTGGTTATCTGGCCGATCAAGAATATTCGCGTAGTTGAATAAGATTCCGTTAATACCGCGGGAATCATTCTTGAAACATTTTAGAATGGAAGGAAAGGAGGAACACAATTATGACGATCCAATGGTTTCCGGGTCATATGGCAAAGGCCCGCAGACAGGTTACTGAAAAACTGAAACTGGTTGATATGATCATGGAACTGGTGGATGCAAGAATTCCCTTTTCTTCCAGAAATCCGATGATAGGTGAAATCATAGGCCAAAAGCCCAGGCTGATTTTGTTGAATAAAGCTGATCTGGCTGATAAATCTATTACGGAGGAATGGATACAATACTATCGTAAACAAGGTGTAACCGCTTTGGCCATTAATTCTCAGACTGGCGCAAACACAAAAGAGATCGTTGCAGCCTCACAAGATCTTTTGAAAGAGAAAATAGAACGAATGAAAAGAAAAGGACTGAAACCGAGAGCGATTCGGGCAATGATCGTGGGCATTCCCAACGTGGGAAAATCGACTTTGATTAACCGTCTTGCCGGAAGAAATATTGCGAAAACAGGCAATACACCGGGAGTAACTAAAGCCCAGCAGTGGATTAAAGTCGGCAAAGTTTTGGAGCTGCTTGATACTCCGGGGATATTATGGCCCAAATTTGAAGATCAGGAAACAGGCTATAAATTAGCTTTAACGGGAGCTATTAAAGATACAATTCTAAATCTGCAAGATATTTGTGTTTACGGTCTTCGTTTTCTAGAAAGAAATTATCCTGATCGCCTTTTGGAGCGGTACCGGCTCGAGGAAATTCCTGAAGATATTGTTGAACTCTTTAATGAAATCGGAAAACGACGCGGATGTTTAATGAGCGGAGGAGAAGTTGATTATGACAAGGTTTCCGAATTAGTAATTCGTGAGATCAGAGGTTTGCAGTTTGGGGCGATGTCCTTTGAAAAGCCATCTGATTTTTAGGAATAAGTTGAGTTAATAAATGACTTCCTTTTTGGAGGTCTTAACTTTTCTTATCCGGATCTGATATTAAAAACATCTGTTGACGGCAAACAATATAAGGAGTTATTAAGGTGAAGAAGAAACTGACGTTAAAAGAAATTGAGGAGAAGTTACATACGATTGAAGAACGAAATCATCCTTTTCTTAAAGAAATAAAACATGATGAAAGAAAAGGTGCACAGAAACTGTTAGACAGGTGGTACAAAAATCTGGAATTCCGTTCCCTGGCTGCAGAAAAGTTTTATGAAATGACCGCATTAGAACGGAAACTCAGGCAAGAAGGTTTTTCGTTGATTGCAGGAATTGATGAAGCAGGGCGTGGACCGCTTGTCGGACCGGTTGTTGCAGCAGCTGTAATTTTACCTGAAGATTTTTCTCTCATCGGCATTAATGATTCAAAGAAGTTGACGGCAAAGCAGCGCGGGGAGTTTTTTGAGAAGATTAAGGAACAGGCCGTGGCGGTGGGGGTGGGAATTATCGGTCCCCGGGAAATTGATGCTGTTAATATTTTTGAGGCAACCAAAAAAGCGATGCTGGCTGCCGTCAACAGCTTGCCGGTAAATCCTGACTTTCTACTGGTTGATGCAGTTAAACTTCAAACGCCTTATCCTGCGGAGGCTGTTATTAAAGGGGACAGTAAAAGTATCTCTATTGCGGCCGCATCCATTATTGCCAAGGTGACGAGGGATAAAATCATGCTGGAATTGGATAAAGAATATCCCCATTATCAATTTGCAAGAAATATGGGATACGGAACCAGGGAACATATTCAAGCGATTGAAAAATACGGGATTACCCCTCACCACAGAAAAACCTTTTCCCCGATAAAAGACTTTTTCAACTGAAATGCAAATATTTTTATTCTATAGTAAACGCTTTCATTTTTATTATTTCAGCTTTTCGGCACAGCCGGTAGTGTTGGGAGGCTATCGGGCTAAATCGCATAAACCATTCGGTTTGTGCGATTTTTTTTGGCCGGATTCAGTCATTTTACATGAAAAAAGCTTTCCGTGCGGTCAGTTTTTCCTGTTTTTTTTTGAAAAGGATGTAAAATCGAAAACTTACAGACAAATATTCATAGTATTCATAAAAATGAACCAACAGAATATGTTTTAGTGGACAAGAAAATTACAGTTTTATAAAATAAAAACAATACTATTTTTAACATCGTTGGAATTATTTGACTATTAACACAATAAACATTTCAGATGGCGGGCCTTAAAAAAACAGCGCTTTGAACTGCAGGGAGGTTTATTTGTCATCTGAAGAAGCAAATGGTAAGGGAGGACGGAATATGAATATCCATGAGTATCAGGGAAAAGAACTTCTGAAGAAATTTGGTGTGAATGTACCGAGAGGAAAGGTTGCTTTTACTGTTGACGAGGCTGTTCAAGCTGCCAGGGAACTCGGAACTGACATTTGTGTTGTAAAAGCCCAAATTCATGCCGGCGGGAGGGGAAAAGCCGGCGGCGTCAAGGTGGCAAAAAATCTTGAAGAAGTCAGGTTATATGCCGAAGAACTTCTCGGAAAAACACTTGTTACACATCAAACGGGAGCTGAAGGAAAAGAGGTTAAACGACTGTTAATTGAAGAAGGATGTGATATTCAAAAGGAATATTACATAGGATTAGTTCTCGACCGTAAAATTTCCCGCGTAGTTATGATGGCTTCTGAGGAAGGGGGCACTGAAATTGAGGAAGTGGCTGCAAAAACCCCGGAAAAAATATTTAAAGAAGTCATTGATCCCGCAGTGGGCCTTCTTCCGTTTCAAGCGCGCCGGCTCGCATTTAATATCAATATTCCCCGCCAGTTAGTAAATCAAGCAGTTAAATTTATGCAAAGTCTCTATCATGTTTTCACTGAAAAGGATTGTTCCATTGCGGAAATAAATCCGCTCGTCGTCACCGGTGACGGACAAATATCAGCCCTGGATGCGAAATTGAATTTTGATGCAAATGGTCTCTACCGTAATCAGGATATTTTGCAATACCGGGATCTTGATGAAGAAGATCCAAAGGAAATTGAAGCATCGAAATATGATTTAAGCTATGTTTCCCTTGACGGAAATATTGGCTGTATGGTAAATGGTGCAGGGCTTGCCATGTCGACAATGGATATTATTAAATACTACGGCGGCGAACCAGCCAATTTCCTTGATGTAGGAGGAGGGGCGACTGCTGAAAAGGTTACGGAAGCGTTCAAAATCATCCTCTCGGATCCGAAAGTGAAAGGCATTTTTGTAAATATTTTTGGCGGAATCATGAAGTGTGATACGATTGCCAACGGTATTCTTGAGGCAGCAAAACAAGTTGCATTAAAAGTGCCTCTTGTTGTCCGCCTGGAAGGGACAAATGTGGCCCTTGGGAAAAAGATTCTTGCCGAATCCGGTTTAAATATTGTCCCTGCAGATTCAATGGCTGATGGCGCCAAAAAAATTGTTTCATTGGTTAATTGATTTCACAAACAGATATATGACTCCTTTTAATATTTGAGAAAAGAATATTTGTTTCCAATTTGTATGCCTGGAAAAGAAGAAAGGGGAATTGATGTGAGTATTTTTGTAAATAAAGAGACAAAGGTGATTGTTCAGGGAATTACCGGTTCAACTGCCCTTTTTCATACGAAGCAAATGCTTGAATATGGAACAAAGATTGTTGGAGGAACTTCTCCCGGCAAAGGCGGTTTGGAAGTGGAAGGGGTTCCGGTGTTTAATACTGTACAGGAAGCAGTCAGAGAAACCGGCGCAACCGCATCCGTAATTTATGTACCTGCTCCGTTTGCCGCCGATGCCATTATGGAGGCGGTTGAAGCGGAACTGGACCTGGTTATTTGTATCACCGAGCACATTCCCGTCCTTGATATGGTAAAGGTGAAGAGATATATGGAAGGAAAGAAAACAAAACTGATCGGGCCAAACTGTCCGGGGGTCATTACCGCTGAAGAATGCAAAATCGGCATTATGCCCGGATATATTCATAAAAAAGGACATATTGGCGTTGTTTCCCGTTCCGGCACATTAACATATGAGGCGGTCCATCAACTCACACAGGCTGGGATCGGTCAGTCAACAGCAGTCGGGATTGGCGGAGATCCTGTCCACGGCCTCAGTTTTGTTGATGTATTGAAAGCATTTAATGATGACCCTGAAACATATGCGGTCATAATGATTGGAGAAATCGGCGGAAATGCGGAGGAAGAAGCGGCTGTTTGGGTAAGGGATCATATGAAGAAGCCGGTAGTAGGTTTTATCGGAGGAAGAACAGCACCGCCCGGCAAAAGAATGGGTCATGCCGGTGCCATCATATCGGGAGGCGTTGGCTCGGCTGAGGAAAAGATCCGCATAATGAATGAATGCGGCATAACGGTGGCGCCAACCCCTGCGGAAATGGGTTCCACTTTAATCAAAGTTTTGAAAGAGCGAGGAATTTATGAAAAATGTAAAACCCATTAATA
>JANWJP010000102.1 GCA_025451895.1 Robertmurraya sp. | reverse complement strand
TTTTCAGAGTTTGTAATAAAATTCCAGCTAATTTGATTGGATCCTAATAATTTGTATTGGAAGCCATCAAATTTCAAGGAATTTTAGGTTTAAATAAACGATGCCGTAAGGCTATGAATATTTCAGGTTTAGATGTTAAAAACCTTTTTTACTCAAATTGGTGTAAAATATGATAAGACAGGCTTTATCATAAAAAAGTTATATCCTGAAAAGCTTTTGAGCGCCTGGCAAGCTAAAAAAGTAAAACAGCTCGTGAATAAATAAAAGAAAAGTCAATCAAATCAAAGTATTTTGTGGGTAAAAGCATTGTTATATTTTAACAAATGAAAACACAAGGTCGTCAGAAAATAATTTGATAATGATCCGGGGGAACATGATGAGAAAACTGACGGGTAACCAACAATTAGTGAAAAAGATCAATAAAAGGATAGTAATACAGACGATTATACAAGAAGCACCTGTTTCACGGGCCGATATTGCTGTAAGTGCGGGCTTGAACAAAGGAACAGTCTCTTCCCTCGTTAATGAGTTAATAGAAGAGCAATTAGTTTATGAGTCCGGTCCGGGAAAATCGAGCGGGGGAAGAAGGCCGGTAATGCTTCATTTTAATGAAAAGGCCGGATTTTCTGTCGGTATAGATTTGGGAGTGCATTATATCCTTGGCGTTTTAACGGATTTAAAAGGAAATATCGTAAATAAAATAAATAGAAATTTACCGGACCGCTCCTATCATGAAGTTCGCCCGATTTTAACATCCATTATTTCTGAATTGATCAGCACGGCGCCGGAAAGCCCGTACGGAGTGACAGGGATCGGGATTGCTGTCCCCGGACTTGTTAATAAAGATGGTGAAATACTTATTGCGCCAAATCTTGGTTGGAAAAATATTCACTTAAAGAAAGATATTGAGGCTCATTTTAATATTCCTGTTATTTTGGAAAATGAGGCGAATTCCGGCGCTTATGGCGAAAAGCTTTTTGGAATTGGAAAAAATTATGAACATATTCTATACGTCAGTGCCGGCATCGGGATTGGTGTGGGGGTTATTCTTAACGGAGAATTGTATTTGGGCGCTGATGGTTTTGCCGGAGAAGCGGGCCATATGATGGTAGAAGTAAACGGAAAAAAATGTTCGTGCGGGAGCAAAGGCTGTTGGGAGTTGTACGCCTCCGAGCAGGCTCTGTTAGCTGAAGCGGGAAAACTGCCGGGGGTTCCGGAAACATTTTTAATGATTGAAAGTTTATGTGAAATGGCCGGAAACGGGAATGAGGAAGTCCTGGCCGTTTTTCAAAAAGTCGGTACATATTTGGGCATCGGTCTCCATAATTTGATTCACACATTTAATCCTGAACTGGTCATAATCGGCAATCGCCTTGCTCTTGCGAAAGATTGGATTGAAGGGCCGGTTCAGCATGTCATTCACCGTCATACGATGAAATGGCACCGGGAAAAAGTTATTATCAGTTTTTCAGAGTTAATGACCTATGCCGCGGCAACAGGTTCGGCGGCGTTGTCAACAGACCAGTTTTTCAAGCGGTTGTTCTCTCTGAATGAAAATGAATAAAGCTGTCCGCAAAAATCTATGCCAGATTTTACGGACAGCTTTTTAAATGAACTTTTATGCTTTATTGTATCAGCGGCATTTTTTCAATTGATGGTTCATTTCTTTCGTATTTTGATAAATATCTTGATAAATGGCAAACAGTTCACGGTAAGTTTCCACCTGCCCGGGATTTGGCATATATACCTTTGCTTCATTTAAAAATTGCTCTGCGCATTCATCAAGGCTGGAAAACCATCCGCACCCGCATGCGGCAAGCATGGCTGCTCCCATTCCGGGCCCCTGTTCACTGTCAGGCTTGATAATTTTTGCATTAAAAACATCCGCCTGGATTTGCAGCCATGTTTCATTTTTGGCTCCGCCGCCGATAGAAACGATTGTATCAATGTTTTTTCCGGCATTACGGAAAATTTCAATCGATTCATTTAAAGAGAAAGTAATTCCTTCAATAACTGACCTGACAAAATGTGCCCTCGTATGTTTTGAATCGATTCCGATAAAGCTCCCCCTTATTTCGGCATCGGGATAAGGAGTGCGTTCCCCGACAATATATGGCGTGAACAACAATCCGTTCGAGCCCGGAGGAATTTCTTCGATTCCGGAAACAAAACGGTCGAAGTTTTCTCCGTTTGCGAACGTTTCCTTAAACCAGTTCAGACTGTAGCCGGCTGCCAAAGTCACACCCATCGTATAATAGGCGTTTTCTTTTCCGTGGTTGAAATAATGGACTTTCCCTTGAAAATCACGGTCTTTTGTTTCTTCATAGGATAATACTACCCCTGATGTTCCGATGCTGCACAATGTCTTTCCCGGAGAAAGGATTCCTGCTCCGATGGCACCGCAAGCATTATCCGCACCTCCGGCGAATACTTTTGTTTTCTCACTTAATCCCGTTTTTTCGGCAAACTCCTTCGTTATATGGCCGACAAAATCACCTGATTCTGCGAGCGGGGGAAGGATGGAAGGACTTATTCCCAGTTGTTCGCAAAGTTCTGTACTCCATTCCTTTTTTGAAATATCCAACAGTAATGTTCCTGCGGCATCTGAATAATCCATGTGAATTTGTCCTGTCATCCGGTACCGCAAATAATCTTTCGGCAACAGGAATACATCGATTTTTTCAAAAATATCCGGCTCATATTGCTTGACCCAGAGGATTTTTGGAAGAGTGAAACCCTCTAACGCAACGTTCTTGGTGATATCCAGTAATTTTTCTTTCCCGACAATATCATAGATTTGCCGGCATTGTTCCGTAGTCCGGGTATCATTCCAGAGAATTGCATTTCTTAGAACTTCTCTGTCTTTATTTAAAATAACCAGTCCGTGCATTTGCCCGGAAAAGCTGATTCCTTCAATATCAGAGGGTTGTCCCGGGAAATTTGAAACGAGCTCTGCGATTGCATCTGTTGTTTTTTCCACCCATTGTTCCGGTTCCTGTTCACTGTAACCGGACATTTCCTGAATGAGGGGGTAGGTTTTTGAAACTTCATTGACAACGGAACCCTCCTGATTCACTAACAATGTTTTGACCGCACTTGTACCTAAATCGACTCCAATTACGTATTTCATGTGACATCTGCCTTTCTGATGGATTATTTGGGGACTGCCCCCAAGTAAGGGAACAGCTTTGGTAACGCTTACGAACAATATTATTATGTGAGAAGTTATTCCAAAATAACTTTTTGTATGTAAATTTTAACAGACGAATCTTAGTTTGTCTATTGGATAAACTAAGTGTTCGGGAATTTTTCAATTATGAGCGGTTTTTTTTGAATAGTGTTGATTCTTTACGGACTGGTAATCGGAATCTTCCTGTCTTTGCTTATTTATCTGATAGATCCGTCACAAATATCATTTAATGTTTACTTTTTGATCATGCTTGTTGCAGTGATTTTACTTGCCACGAAAGCTTTTTCTATGATTGTTGGAAATATGCTCAGCAAACGGAAAATAATCGATGAGGTTTCTGCAGATAACAAATAATTTTCAAAAGAGGGGATCAGTTTCCGATAAAAATTTGGTAACTGATCCCTTCTGTTTATTTACTCAATAGCCAGGTTGCGCTCATTGAAACGGTAGACATACTTTTGGCACAGGTACAGTGTTGTTAAGATATGTGCTAAAACTACGGGAACAGGCAGCTTTTTTAAGAAGGGAGGTCATCATGTAATATCCCTTTTAAAATAGAACATTGTTCCGTTAACACCTGCCAATTCCCAACCTTCTTCACCGGGGGTCTTTAATCTTTCTGTCATTGCTGTATTAAAATAACTCCCGTTTTCCAATTGAATTTGAATGTTCTCCATTTGTATTCAAATTTTCCCAATTTAAAGACTCCTCAATCATTTGCCTATTTTATTTACTTTTATACGAACTATATTAAAAATGGGGATTACAGGTGATTGTTGCGGGAAAATAATGTATAATGCAGAAAAAAGACGAGGTAAAACAGATGATTTATATTAAAAATACTGAAAATTATGCTGGTGTTACTGTTTATGGTGATTTTCTTGATTTTATGAATTTATATGAAGCTTTGCATGAAATTGTGGGTGAAGAAGATGAATGGGTAACTTATGAAGGAGCCCGGTTAAGGGTTCTGGGAGTATGCTATGACCTCCGCCATTCATTTATGGGGAATCGGGAAGTTGCATTTGTAGATAATGGCTTGAACCCCGACATCATGAACTATCTGTCTATAGAGGCTAGTGAAAAAAATGTCTATTACAGCTTCAATGTGCTCTGGCCGGAACTTCTTTTTGTAACGATGGCATTGAATGATTTTATCCAGCTCTATGCAGAAAAACAGGCAAAAAGCAGATATGCGGCAGTAATGGATTTTCACAATATTTGGGATCATCATATTATCCAAGTTAGAGGATTTCAGGCTGCTGTGGCCAATTGCATCAAAGAAACAATATCTGAGAAATCGGTTAACAGGGTATTGAAGATGATGAATTCTGATTATACAGGTACAGATTCCTTTGCGACCCAGTATTTGGACGAGCTCAATATCAAGTTTATCAATATGGATAGGGAGAAGAGAAAGAAAAATATTTCGATTATGGCTAAAAGGCTGTCAGAACAGGGGGAAGAATATCTGCAGGTAAAAAGGGCGGTCATAGAGGCGGCGCGAAAATATAATTGTCCGATGACAGATATCCGCGTAGAGGGCCTTGAATACCCCGAAATAATTGATTGGTGATGAGTGACGCCTGTCTATGCTTTAAAAAGACAGGCGTTTTTTAGATTCTTTGTTTTTCGAATTCCCCATTTTATAAGCATTCATATGCTCTATCTCAAATGTTAATCTTCCAAAAATGACCGGGTAAATATTTTTTTGGCTAAACGAACGAACAAATGTTCTTTTTGTGCTAAAATAGAATTGATCCAGCTCTGTATAAAGGTATCGAAAAGAAATCTTTTTATCTCCTGCTAAACTGCCATTTATCCAAATAGAAAAATGGAAGTATCTTACCGGCCCGTGTCCTTTGAATTTAAGCTACTATTAATACGGGACAATATCAAAAGTATGGGACAACGGGGCAATTTTTACAAAGAAAAAAATATGACGATCTATGATTATTCAAACTTTTTAATATAAATTTCACTACCAAAATGAAAGAGGAGAAGAGCATGAAGTTTTTTCATACGGCCGATTGGCATTTAGGAAAGCTTGTTCAAGGGGTCTACATGACGGAGGATCAGCGCTTTATATTGCAGCAATTCATCGAAGCCATTAAAGAAGAAAAACCGGATGCTGTCGTGATTGCCGGGGATCTGTATGACCGGGGCATTCCGCCGACAGATGCGGTCAATCTTCTGGATGAAACGTTAAAAAAGATTGTTATTGATTTAAAAACGCCGGTGCTGGCGATTGCCGGGAACCATGACAGCCCGAGCCGCCTCAACTTTGGGAGCGAGATTATGAAGGCAAACGGGCTTCATATTGCCGGGCAGTTTACCGCACAGTTTGAACCCGTTGTACTGAAAGATGAATACGGCGAAGTGCATTTTCATCTTGTGCCCTATGCTGACCCGAGCGTAGTGCGGACTGTGCTTGGAGATGATGAAATAGGCACTCACAATGATGCTATGAAGAAGATCATTGATAGAATCAAGGAAAAAATGGACCCGGTTGCCCGGCATGTTTTCGTCGGACATGCCTTTGTGACGCCGTACGGGGAAGAGGCGGAAAACACAAGTGATTCGGAACGTCCGCTTACGATTGGCGGCACGGAGTATGTCAATGCCGGTCTGTTTGAAAAGTTTCATTATACGGCACTTGGCCATTTGCATCAGGCTCATCATGTTCTGAATGAGACGATTCAATATTCCGGTTCACCGTTGAAATATTCCATTTCCGAGGAACATCATAAAAAAGGCTTTTATATTGTCGAAATGGATGGAGAAGGCAAAGTGACGATTGAGAAAAGACCGCTTAAGCCTTTGCATGATATGCGGACGGTTGAAGCGTATATGGCTGATCTTTTAACCCATCCGGTAAATGAAGATTATGTGTTTGTCACTCTCCTTGATGAGACACCGGTTTTGGCACCGATGGAAAAAATCCGTTCTGTTTATCCGAACGCAATGCATGTGGAGCGGAAGATCATTTTATCCTCCCGGCATGAAGAGTCACGCGGAACAGGTCCGGCCCGCCATCAAATGGATATACTCTCCCTTTTCCGGGCTTTTTATCAAGAGGTCAAAAACAGCGGGGCCGGAGAGGAAACGGAAGCGCTGTTCAAAGAAGTCGTGGGAGAAATTATGCTGGGTGATGAAGAAATCAGCCCGGCCGAAAAAGAAGTTGCGGCCGCAAAGGAACGGTAGGGAGGAGAAGATAGTATGAAGCCCTTGAAATTAACGATGACCGCATTTGGACCATATAAAGATTCAGAAGTGATTGATTTTACAGAGTTGAAGGACAATCGTCTGTTTGTTATTTCCGGAAAAACCGGTGCCGGGAAAACGACGATTTTTGACGGGATTTGCTTTGCCCTTTACGGGTCGGCGAGCGGTGAGGACCGAAGTGAAAGCAAATCTTTGAGAAGTGATTTTGCCGATGATGATGTTCATACGGCTGTTGAGCTGGAATTTGAGTTGCGCGGCCGGTATTACCGGATAAAACGGCAGCTTGGCCATATTAAAAAGGGCAATAAAACCCCAACGGGTGAGCGCTATGAGTTTTATCAAAAAGTAAATGGCCGGGAAATCCCTTGTGTGGACAGGCAGATTGTGACGGAAATAAATAAAAAGGTGGAAGAATTGCTCGGGCTCACAAAGGACCAATTTATTCAAATTGTCATGCTGCCCCAGGGCGAATTCCGCAAGCTTTTAACCTCGGATACGGAAAATAAAGAGGAGATTTTGCGGCGAATTTTTAAGACAGAACGATACACCCTCATCACTCAACGGCTCAGAGAAAGGAAACAATCAGCCGAAGAAGATTATCGCGGCGAAAAACAAGCACTGGATCGGTTTATTACTGAAATTGCCGGCATGATTCCGGAGAGAGAGGAATCGGAACTGTTCCAAATATTGAGCCGGAACAGCTATAATGCCCATCAAGTCTTAACCGGTTTGGAACAGGAAAAAGATTACTATGAACAAGCGGTGGTTCGTCATAAAGAACATGAGCAGCAGGCAGAGATCGCATATAACAAAAAACTGGAAGAATATCATAAAGCCGAAAGCCTGAATGAAGAGTTTACTAATCTGGAAAGAAAGCAACAGGAATTAAACGGTTTACTTGAACAAAAGAGTATATATGCTCACAAAGAAAAACAGCTGGAAAGTGCGGAACGGGCAAGCCGGCTGGATGCGTATGAAGAGCAGGTTAATAATTGGCGAAAGGACGTCAGCGACAAACAAGGCTATTTACAAACGGCAAAAACAGCCTTCGAAGATGCAGTCAAAATGCGCGAGGATGCAGAGATTCACTATGAACAGGAAGAGAAAAAGCAGGCGGAAAGAGAAGAAACCAACCGTCAATTGGAACGTCATCAGGAACTTCTGCCGATCATGACGGAAATTGATAAGAAAAGGACTGCTCTCGATAAGGCATACCAAGAATTAAAGGGAATGAAACAAAAACTCGATGACGGCAAAATCAGAAAAAGTCAACTTTCTGATGCTGTTGTAAAGCTGAAGGAAGAAGTGAAGGAAAAGGAAGAAAAAGTTGACAGGCTTCCGGAAAAAGTAAAGAAATTATCGGAAATGAGAGAGATGGCCCGTGTTCTTTATGAATATTTAAATCTCTATAAGAAGAGAGAGGAACTTGTTAAGGATGGTCAGAGAAAAAGGGCTGAATGGGAAAAAGCGAAGCATGATTATGAAGAGAAGGAATCAGCCTGGCTTAATGGACAAGCTTCGGTTCTTGCCGCCCATTTGCATGACGGACAGCCTTGTCCGGTTTGCGGCAGCAGGGAGCATCCAAATAAAGCTCATGGAGAAGAGGCCGTTCCTACAAAAGAGGAACTGGAGAAGGCAAAGACTGATTTTAATCAAATAGACAGTTTGTATCGCAATGCCCAGAGCGAATATAAAATTATTCAAAAGCAATTGGATGACAAGGCAAAGGAAGTCGTCCAGTTTGGAATAGAAATTGAGAATGCTCAGGCAGGTTATGATCGACTGGTAAAAGACGGACAAGCCTTAAGCAATGAAGTTAAAGGGTTGGAGGAAGAACGTGAGAATCTTGCGAAAATTAGAGAACAACTTCAAAGGAAGGAAAAGGAAATAACCAACCTTGAAAAGCACCTGGAACAATTGTCTAATGATTACCAAGACCGAAAAACATCCTTTGCCACGCAAAAAGCCGTGTATGAGGAACAATTGAAGCGGGTTCCCGAGGAGTTACGAAATTTAACAGAGCTGAAGAAAAAAATCAATGAACTGCAGCGTCTAAAGGAATCTTTGGAACAAGCTTGGAAGTCAGCGCAAGAAAAACTGCAGCAGGCACAGCAAGAAGAAGTAAGGGCAAAAGCGAATTTGGAAAATGCCGGCCAACAACTAAAAGAAAGTATCGTGAAAAAAGAACGCGCAGAGGACCAGTTCCTGCAAGCATTAAAAGAATCCGGTTTCAGCGGTGAAGAAAACTACCGTCAGGCGAAGATGCCTGATACCGTACGCCGGCAGTTAAAGGCTGAAATTGACGATTATCATAAAACGGTTGCTTCATTAGAATTGCAGATAAAAGATCTCAGGAACAAGCTTAAGGATAAGACGAAAGTGGACTTGGGAGCACTTGACGCGGAAGTGAAAGCCTTGAAAAATGCCCATGAAAAGGCTCAGGATTTGTGCAGGAGAACGGAGCAATTTTTAGAGGCAATCATAAAACAGGCAAAGAAAATCTCTGATTCGTACATCCAAGTGGAAGAGCTTGAAAAACGCTTAAATATCGTCACTGATTTGTACGATGTTATCAGAGGCCAAAACAGTAAAAAGATTTCATTTGAACGCTATCTGCAAATCGAATATTTGGAGCAAATCCTCGTAGCCGCCAATGAGCGTTTAAGGAAGCTGTCAAACGGACAATTTGTGTTAATCCGTTCTGACCGCCAGGAAAGCAGGGGCAGACAAAGCGGCCTCGGACTTGATGTGTATGATGCCTATACAGGCCAAACAAGGGATGTTAAAACCCTGTCAGGAGGCGAAAAATTCAATGCCTCTTTATCTCTGGCCCTCGGCATGTCCGATGTGATTCAAAGTTTTCAGGGCGGAGTATCCATTGATACGATGTTTATTGATGAAGGGTTCGGCTCACTGGATGATGAATCGTTAACAAAAGCGATTGATACCCTAATCGACCTGCAGCAATCAGGACGCATGATTGGTGTCATTTCCCATGTTCAGGAGCTTAAAAATACCATCCCGGCGGTATTAGAGGTTTATAAAATGAAGGAAGGTTACAGCCGGACGAAATTTGCGATTAAATAATTGTCAGTGAAAGGACGGAGGCTGCCATTTCCGGAATAAAAAAATTGTAAAAAACGGGCTGCCCATCTTTGGGTTTGCCCATTTTTTTTGCTGGTTTTCTTCATGTATAAAAAGAAAAAGCAACTTCATTCTAAAAGTTTATAGATAAAACCACGGGAGAATAAAAGATTTTAAATAATATAGTACTTTCTAATTTTTGTTTATCAATGAGCTTTAATAACATGTTTCCAATAATAATCCCCAAAATGAAGCTCACAAGATACAATCTTGCACTATCGGGCAAAAACTTTAATAGCCATACAGTTAATACAACGGTGGCAACTGTCAGGTAATTTATTTTTGGTTTATAATCCAGCTTCTTTAAATTACTGAGCACAATGAGATAACCGATTGGCGGCAATACAATACAGAAAAAATATACCGATACCGATTTCTTTTTCAAATACCATGGCAAATTTTCATCATCGAAATCATTTTCATCAGCTATCGGTTTTTCTTGTTTATTTTTTGAAAAAAGCTAATTAACGATAAATGAAATGATGCCGGGGTAATGAATACCATTTACCACAAGTCTTCGTACGGCATCAGAGTATAAATTGATAAAAGTGTAATAACAAAGATTACGATTGGAATAAAATGTCTCATACAGTCACCTGCCTGGGAGTACCCATGGTGATAAGGGGAACTCTTGTAAAATGTACCCAAACCCCTCTTTGGATTTTCGTCTCTTAGATTAATTAGCTCCTAATTAAATCATGACTTGGACAATACTGAGGCTTGTTTATCAGAGTGAAAATTGGGAATGTGTCAAAAATATTAGATCATTAAAGTCTATTCTAAAAACTTGTTTTGCAACAGTCCTTTCAGCACAGTACAACTATCCTTGAAAATCCCGATTTTTGTCTCAAACAATGGGGACTTTTCAAGCATTACCGGCTGTTCCTTTGCAAACTCGTGTCTTATTTAAGTTGTTCAAGTGGTTATTTGTAACTATATTTACATATAATTGCAGAATGGGATTGGAAAGTAATAACCAAAAATCCACTCAAACTTCCTATTTACCCAAAAATATGGTGAAATTTATACTGGAAATAGTAAAACATTATTCTTATTGATTTTTGCTGAATCTGTAAGTTAACCCGAAAAAATCAGATTTTTTAAAAAGGTATCGCTGAGTCAATAGTTGTTTTTTTGCAAATTGTTAAAGAGATGAATGCTAAAAATATTAGCAGGCAATGAAAAATACATTATTATGTTGTTTGCTCAATCCGATTATTTTGAACAATCTTCGCCCTGTCAAAGCACGGGGCGTAAATTATTTTAATACTGCCTAATAGGAACGTTGGAGGTAGGTTTGTGAAGAAAAAGAGATATGTTGCTCTTGTGGTTCTTTTAATTATCCTTTGTTCAGCATGTAACAATGAAGAGTTGTATGAGGAGTTCACTATTCAGGAAGATGAAAAAATCCTGCTATATCACATTTTCAGTGAAAAATTGGGGATTTACGATATGAATACTTTTGAGTGGAATCCTCTTTATCCACAGGACAATATAATGCAGTATGTATTTCAAAATGAAAGTTCTTATATTGTCAGTGGGCACAGCGTTGAAAATGGGTTTGTTTTATTAAAGATCAGTGAAGATAGAAAAAATCTCAAAAAGGTTTTTGAACTAAGTAATTCAAGTGATTACTTTTTTCCTTTAACTGATGATGGAAGTCAATTTTATTATGTCTTAGTTGAGGATGAGAAGGATATTCAAAAGACCAGGGAAAGCATTTTTACTTTTGATGAAAATTTCGATATACAAATCATCTATAAGTCAAGGGATAAAATAATGTCCGGCCTGATCATAGATCGGTACTTATATTACACCGTATATAACCAGGAAAAAGATTCCTATTCTGTTTATACTATTAATCTTGATGATAAAGAAAAGAAACCCGGGCTTATCAAAGATAATTTGGAATCACGAGATTTATTTAATATCAATAATCATCCTGATTTATTCACAGTGACTTCTAAATCTACCATAGAACCTTGTAATATAGGCTTTCTTGGTCATTAAATTTTTTCAC